>CAXFJI010000135.1:0-6926 GCA_964003275.1 uncultured Planctomycetaceae bacterium | reverse complement strand
AGGGAAGAGTAACATTTGTAACTCGTCCAGAGTTTGATGAGTGGCTTGAAACGAAGTATGCGGAGCAAGAGGCAACCCAACCGGATCCTGACGCCGTCACTGTGAATTAGAAGAAGGTTTTATGAGTACTACCGCTATTCCTGAATCATCAACCTCGGTTTCCTTGCCTGAAAAGAAACCAAGGCCGATTGCAGAATTTTTGTCGACGTACGTTTTCTCCAAGGACCATAAGGTCATTGGTCTTCAATTCCTGTTTTCGACGCTTCTCTGGTTTCTGATCGGAGGGTTGTTGGCGCTTGCTGTGCGATGGCAGGTTGCATGGCCTTGGTCTGACGTTCCTGTGCTTGGGAAGCTTTTTGCTCAGCAAGGCGGTCAGATGAGCCCTGAGTTTTACACCATGCTCTTTACGATGCATGCAACTGTAATGATCTTTCTCGTGATCATTCCTATTCTTGCAGGTGCTTTTGGGAACTTCCTTATTCCATTGATGATCGGTGCCGATGACATGGCCTTCCCAACGCTCAATATGTTGTCGTATTGGTTTATGTGGCCCGCCTTTATTGCATTTGGTGCAAGTTTTTTCGTGGAAGGTGGTGCTGCGGCAGGTGGTTGGACCAGTTATCCACCGCTTTCGACGAATACGGCATCGTCTCCGGGGAGTGGTTGGGGCCAAACGCTCTGGCTATTGGGCCTGACGTTTGTCGGTGTTTCATCGATGCTCGGAAGTGTGAATTATATGACGACAATCATCTTGATGCGTGCTCCAGGGATGACCATGTTTCGTCTTCCTATGACGATCTGGGCAATGTTTATTACAGCTGTGCTTCAAGCGTTTGCCCTTCCGGTTCTTACGGCCGCTGGTTTCATGCAACTTGCCGATCGAATTTTCAACACGGGCTTTTTTTCACCAGAAGGATTGGTTGTCAATAATCTGACAAGTGGTCCCGGTGGTGGGCAGCCTCTTCTGTGGCAGCATCTCTTTTGGTTTTACAGCCACCCTGCAGTCTACATCATGATCCTTCCGGCGATGGGTATGGTGAGTGATATCCTGACCACATTTGCACGAAAGCCATTATTCGGTTACCGCCCCATGGTGTACTCGGTGGCAGGGATTGCTGGTCTTGGCTTTATCGTATGGGGGCATCATATGTTCTTGTCGGGCATGAATCCGGCGCTCGGCATTACATTTATGGTCTCAACGATGATGATCGCGCTCCCAAGTGCGGTGAAAACGTTCAATTGGCTTGGAACAATCTGGGGTGGCAAGATCCAATTTACAACGTCAATGCTCTTTGCCATCTCGTTTGTGTCAATGTTTATTATTGGAGGTCTATCGGGGATTTTCATGGCCGCCACCCCTGTCGATATCTTCATCCACGACACGTATTTTATTGTTGCACATTTTCATTATGTTCTTTTTGCTGGAACAGCCATGGGTGTGTGGGCTGCTATCTACTATTGGTTTCCAAAAATGTTTGGAAGATCAATGAATGAATTCTGGGGGAAAGTGCACTTCTTTCTGACCTTCATTTTTCTCAACGGAACATTTTTCACCATGCACATTCTCGGTGCGGTTGGTTTCCCCCGTCGTCTTGCTGATGCCTATCATTACGAGACGTTTCGTCATCTCCAGCCAATGAATGAATTTATGACATGGTGTGCTATCGGGATGGTGGCATCACAGATTATTTTTGCTACGAACTTCATCTATAGCATGTTCAGAGGCCCTGTTGCTGGTAGAAATCCTTGGAATGCCAACACTCTTGAGTGGACGGCACCAAGTCCTCCTGGACATGGGAATTTTGATTTCCAGCCAGTGGTCTACCGTGGCCCGTACGAATACTCCGTTCCTGGCGTTGACAAAGATCATCTCATGCAGACTGATCCTCCAGATGCCCAGGCTGCAGCCGCCGCGCTGGCAGCTCATTAGGCGTTTCGATATCTGGTCCCATGCAGTGATATCGTAAAAGCAGATCGCAATTCAAAACAAAATTTCGTTAGTCACAATGAACAATCACTCTTTCAACTGGCCGCATATTGTGAGTTGTGTTCTCGTGGCATCGACCATGGTGTTGTTGTGCTTCGGCGCGCTTGTGACAACATATGAAGCGGCTATGGCGGTTCCGGATTGGCCAGCGACGTACGGCCACAATATGTTTCTCTTTCCGTGGGCAGAGTGGGTATGGGGTCCATGGGATCTTTTCTTGGAGCACGGCCATAGGCTTCTCGGTGCTTTTGTAGGTTTGCTTTCACTCGTGGTGGTTTTTACTGTCTGGAAAAGTCAAGCATCCCCAATAGTCAAAGCGCTTGCTTTTGCGGCGGTCGTGCTTGTTGTCGTGCAAGGGATGTTAGGTGGGGCAAGAGTGCTGCTTGATGATAAGACCATCGCAAAAGTCCATGCCTGTACCGGGCCTTTGTTTTTCTCAGTTGCCACGGCGATTGCAGTTCTTACCCGACGCAAAGCATCATTGTCGCAGAGCGATTCACCCCAGTCCTCTTCGCGAAGGATGTCAGTAGTCCAGGATAGAAAAATAGGTTTTGCTGCATCCGGGCTTGTTGTTGCGGCGTATGTTCAACTTGTTGCTGGGGCTCAGTTGCGTCATATCGAATCTGCAAGTATCGGTCCACGGACATTTCAATGGATGGTTGGTTTCCACGTTGTGGGAGCATTCGTGGTGATGGGACTTGTCGTAGCGTTGGCTGTCCTTCACGGGAGATCACCCTCTGTAGCAAGAAGGTGGTCTTGGTTGCTCGTGTGTCTTGTAGCAGGACAGATCTTCCTTGGTGTCGCTTCGTGGGTTGTATCGTGGGGGGTTCCTTCAGGCCTGTTACCTTTCTCGCTTCAATTTTCAGAGCCGATTCAAGCACGAAGTGCATTTGGTGCTATGGTTGTTACAGGCCATGTTCTTCTTGGAATGTTTATACTGGGTGCTTCAGTCATTCTGTGGCTAGTCGGTGGTGGTCTTCGAGTGGCAGACTTGAATGCTGACTTTCATGGGGCCCGTCAGTCGTCCAGAGAGGTGTTGATATGACTCCTCCAACTGCTTCACAACTTGCTCCAGCGGTTGTTGCCGTCCCTCTCTCTGGGGGTAGTGCCGAGCGTGCCTCGCATTCAAGGCTCACTGTTGTCCTTCGTGATGTTGCGCAATTGATTCGTCCTCGTATTACGACCATGGGACTTGTGACCGTGGCTGCCAGTGCGTGGATTACGAGTAGTGGGTCCCGATTGAGGGTTGGTGAGTTGTTGCTTGTCCTTCTGGGTACGGCACTCGTGGCTGCTAGTTCAAGTATTGTGAATCAAATCCTTGAGAGTAGTACGGACCGCCTCATGGCACGTACGGCAAGAAGGCCTCTTGCCGATGGCCGTATGTCCTTATCGGTGGCATGGTGGCTTGCATCAGCCCTCTTGGGAGCAGGACTTTGCGTGCTTGTGGTTTCTTCAAGTTGGCAGCCAGCTGTTTTGGCTTTTGTGACATGGATGCTGTACGTCTGTGTGTATACGCCGATGAAACGATTCAGCCCCCTCAATACAGCAGTTGGCGCTATTGCAGGGGCACTTCCGGTACTCATCGGTTGGGCGGCAGCAGATGGTCCGGCTCGTTTTATGCTTGGAGATTCTGCAACCACATTAACCGTGGCGGCACTTGGTACGGTTCTATACCTTTGGCAGTTTCCGCACTTTATGGCGATAGCATGGCTGTATCGACGGGAGTATGCAAACGCTGGTTTGCGTATGCTGACTGTCGATGACCCATCAGGCCTGAGGGCAGCTGCTCAGTCAATGGCAGCGGCTTTGGCCATGATTCCGGTGAGCTTGTTACTTGCAGTACCGTCAGGAAGTATTCGCCTTTTTCTTGCAGCGGCAGCAGTGGCTATTGTTTATGCTGGTTTTTCTTTCAGATTTGCAATTTATCGTGACGACCAGTCTGCTCGTGGTCTTCTTTTGGCCTCCATTGGTACACTTCTCGCGTTGCTCACTGGTATGATTATTTTTACTCCTCTTTCCTGATTTATTCCGAAGAAATTTTATGAACGCTTCCTCCGTTGTACTGACAGATGATCAAGAGCACAGTGACGGTCACGATGATCACCATGGTCACATAACGCTGCAGTACCAACCTGGGCTTCCACTTTCACGTGGTAAGTTGATTATGTGGCTCTTCTTGTCGACGGAGATCATGTTTTTTGCAGCCTTGTTGGGAAGTTATATTGTGCTCCGTTTTGGGGCTCCTATTTGGCCAAAGCCTCATCATGTGCACCTCTCTGAACCTATCGGTGCCTTCAATACATTTGTGTTGATCTGCTCAAGTGTCACTATTGTGCTGGCCCTTGAAGCAGCTCGTGCAAATAAGGTTCGTCTTGCAAAAATCTGGATGGTCCTCACGTTGCTTCTTGGATCATTGTTTCTTGGTGTGAAGGCGTATGAGTATTCCTCAAAGTTTTCTCATGGAATTTATCCTTGGAAGCCTCGTGGATTAATTTATGAGCGCCCAGATTTGTATTACGGCTCTGCTGTAAGAGCTCGTCTCAGTGATCCGGAAATGATTGATCAACTCAAGGAACTTGACGACACTCCTGAAAGTAGTCTTTCTCCTGAACAGATCACTGCGAGGAGAAGTCTGAAGCAGGTGCGTGAGATGGTCGTAAATAGCGATCAACAAGCTTTTGACATGGCGGTGGTGGCAGACCAAATCGCTCCATTGCCATCAGAGGGAAGTGATCATGGAGGAGGGCATGGTCATGGTGGAGGTTTGAATGAGGCCTTCCCGTGGCTCAAGCTGCCAATGGTGATTCCTGGAGGGAATATGTGGGCCAGCACATACTTTTTGCTGACTGGCTTTCATGCTATCCATGTTGGGGTTGGACTTCTTGTTTTCGCCATTATGCTCACATGGACACTGGATGCGAAGCGTTCGGGCGCAATAGAGAATGCCGGTCTTTATTGGCACTTTGTTGATCTTGTTTGGATTTTTCTCTTTCCGCTCCTTTATCTGTTCTAAGTTCTGAAAGGTATTTCTATGACTGACCATGGTCCAATCACCCACTCCGGTGGCTCTCCTGATGATCAGACATCGCATGGATCAGAAGAATCTCATGGTCACGGTGGAATTGGCAAATATATAGCTGTTTTTGTAGCACTTTGTTTTCTCACGACCATGTCATTTCTTACCTATTCTCCGCTCTGGCCGTGGAGGGATGAGCCGCAGGTTGGATGGGCTTTTATGATGGCGGTATCGTGCACAAAAGCCATGTTAGTTGTTCTCTTTTTTATGCATGTCTTATGGGAAGCTAATTGGAAATACGTGCTGACGATACCTGCAGCCATGATGGCGATTTTTCTTGCAATTATGCTTGTTCCAGATATTGGTATGCGAAACCGCATGGTGTCTCAGGAGCGGGCGTTACACATGGCTCGTGAATCGGATCTCCTGCTCCTTGAAAAAGCAGCTGGAAATGAATCAGGTCACGAAGGCACTGCCCATTAATGTTTTCAAAACAGAATCGATTTTTCGTTGAAGAGAGTCTTTGTTGTGTGTGTTCCAGCTAAATATGAAAAAGAGAGCGTGCGATTCATTTGTGTTTCGTGGTTTTGTGTTGTGATGGTCGGCATCTTGGGGTGCGTAAAGTCCAATCAAGGCCCCGAGATTGTCCTTCCAGAAAACACGCCGGTGCCAGCACCGGCGGTCATGTCTCCTGGAGAAACCTGCCAGCCGTTCGTCCTCACCTCGCAGGATGATGAGCCTTTTGATTCAAAAAATCTTGCTGGCAAGGTGTGGATGGGCAGTGTTTTTTTTGCCAATTGTCCTGGCCCATGCTTTCGTGAGAATCAAGCGGTTGCAGATATCCTTCGTGAGATTGATGATCCTGATTTTATGACGGTTAGCCTCACCTGTGATCCTGAGAATGATACGCCAGAAGTGCTTCGGCGTTACGCTGACCGATTTGAAGCAAACGCTGAGAGATGGAAGTTTCTCACTGGAGATTTTTCAGTGATTAAGTCAGTTGCGAACGAATCGTTTTTATTGCCAGCAGAGGTTGGCGTGCATTCAGAGCGCGGCGTGGTATTCGATAGGCAAGGCCGCCTTCGAGGAAGTTATCATTTGCTTCAAGACGACAGAGTCAAACTTCTTAAGAAACTCATTCGTGAAGTACTTGCTGAAGAGGTGAGTGCTGTATCTGATTCGGATGATTTTGGTTCAGGTGGTGATAGTGTGGCTGCAGAAGCAAAGGAGGCTGAATCACCGTGAGCCCTTATCGTCTGTTTGTCTCAATGCGATCTCGGAGGTTGCATGTCTGAAAACATGACGACCTCGCCGACGCCAGAAACCGAAGGGTTTTGGAACCGAATCATCGCGATTCTCTCGTGTGTCGTTGTTGTTGCTGTCGCCTTTCTCATTCTTGGGCCGCGACCGAACCTCGGTGGTTCGCTCGATGTTAGTGGGCTTCCGTTTGTCAATATGGCGTTGAATGCAACTACCACCGTACTCTTGTTGGTTGCTTTTGCGCTCATCAAGGTTCGACGAATCAACGCGCATAAAATAACAATGCTTGCTGCATTTGGAACCTCTTCAGCATTCCTTGTGAGCTATGTCATCTATCATTGGTTTAAGGCAGGTCCTCGCCGTTATGAAGGGCCATATGTCGGTCTGTATTATGTTGTCCTCATCAGCCATATCATTTTGGCGATGGGTGTACTGCCACTTGCGCTTACAACCCTGTACCGCGGATGGACCAGACAAGACGCAAGGCATCGCACGATCGCTCGTATCACTTTGCCTATTTGGCTTTATGTGTCAGTTACGGGAGTCATTATTTATCTGATGTTGTACGGATAAAACAGACCTGCTCCTTCTCCACAGTCAGATGCTATAATATGAATATGAAGCATGCGCCTTTTCTTATCACCGTCACTGCTCTCTTTGCTT
>CAXFJI010000134.1:0-6982 GCA_964003275.1 uncultured Planctomycetaceae bacterium | reverse complement strand
ATTGGTAGAGTTTCGAGGCGAGATCTATATGACGAATAACGATCTTGGAGAACTGAATGCTGAGCAAGCAAGCAAAGGTCTCCAACCCTTTGCAAACACGCGAAATGTTGCCGCTGGGAGTATTCGTCTCCTTGATTCCAGAGAGTGTGCTGGTCGTCCACTTAAATTCTTTTGTCATGGCGTCGGCGATGTGGGGGGGCTAGGTGTCACATCGCAGAGTGAACTTCTCAAGTGGGCTACTCGTGCGGGGCTTCCGGTTGCACCGCAAACGAAGACATTTCATTCACTCGGCAGCCTCATTGAATATGCATCAGAACTCATCGAGGACTTGCACATGCTTGACTTCGAAGTTGATGGATTCGTTGTAAAAGTGGATCAATTTTCGCAACAACGCCGTCTTGGGACGACTGCAAAGAGTCCTCGATGGGCCATTGCTTGGAAATTTGAAAAGTATGAAGCGACAACAAAACTTTGTGGGATTCGGGTTCAGGTCGGTCGAGGTGGAACGGTCACTCCCGTAGCGGATCTTGAACCAGTGGAGCTTGCCGGTACGACTGTCAGCCGTGCGAGTCTTCACAATGCCGAAGAGATTATTCGAAAAGATATTCGAGTAGGTGACATTTTAGTTGTTGAAAAAGCCGGAAAAGTGATTCCGCATGTTGTTCGTGTAGAAAAACATTTCAGAAAGCACCGTCATCAACCGTGGCAGATGCCTAAAGAATGTCCTGAATGCCAAACAACACTTGTGAAGGATGTTGATGGTGTTTACATCCGTTGTCCAAATGTGAGATGCCCAGCACGTCGACGTGAGCAGATCAAGTTCTTTGCATCACGAGGAGCAATGGATATTGAAGGATTGGGAGACAAGCTGGTTGAACAATTGGTGGCTCAAAATCTGGTAACAGACTATGCAGATCTTTATCGACTCAGCCTTGAGCAACTCACAGGCCTTGATCGAATGGGGCTGAAGTCAGCCAATAGCTTGCTTGGTCAGATTGAGAAAAGCAAACAGTGTGGGCTTGCTAAAGTAATGAATGCTTTGGGCATCCGTCATGTAGGACCTCGGGTTGCAATGGCCTTATGTCAGCGTTTTCCAACCATCAGAGAGCTTCAGTCAGCATCAATTGAGGAACTTGCAGCGGTGCATGAGATTGGAGACGTCATTGCAGAAAGTGTTCATGACTGGTTGGCTGGTGAGTATGGAAAACAAGTAATAGAGGGGCTCATTGACGTTGGTGTCTCATTGGAGCTTCTTCAAGGAGATAAAATCCTGAATGGACCTCTTGAAGGAAAAACAATTGTTGTGACAGGATCACTCGTAGATTTTTCGAGGCGGGAAGCAGAGGATGCTATACGACAAGCAGGTGGACGTTCCTCTGCGAGTGTTTCGAAGAAAACAGACTATCTAGTAGCAGGTGAGGCAGCAGGGAGCAAATTGGAAAAAGCAAATAAACTCGGTGTGCCTGTTCTCAATGAGACGGAACTGAAGAAACTTTTGGGAATGTGATTTGATGAGTGTAAGCCATAGGCAGCGTGAGTAACATCATCGAGATGCCCCAGTATAGTTCTCCTGCAGCGAGTCCAATAAGAGGCCACGCGACGAATCCCAAGCGGGCGACAAACGTCTGTGATACAGAAAACCATATGCCAATGATGAAAAGCAGCTCAAATAATGTGATTGTGTGAGTAATTATATTGGTGAGAAAATCTGATGAAGCAAGCGAAGCGTTTATGAGGTTGAGTTGAGAGGCCTCAAACGCTGTGAGCCACCAAGAGGCTGTGCCATTCCACCACACATCCCCCTTGATTTGAGCAAGAAAAGCACCCAAGCAGATAGCACCTGCATGGATCTGAAGAAGTCCAAGAGAACATCGGGATCTCCAGGATGGTGCAACAGGAGAAACGCCACGCGAATCTTGTAGCCAACGGTCTATTGAGAGGTAGTCGCCTGCTGGTCCAATAGCGAGGCACCAAAGCAGAACAGACAAACAGTCATCGGCCGGACCGGCGAGCATAGGGACTCTATTCAAGAGGGACGCCCAGAGAATTGCGGCTGTTATTGCCATGAAGGATGTAAAAAATCCAAGCAACAGCAGTATAAAAGTTAATGTGAGGGCGAAAAAGAAAACATAGATTGAAGAGGAGGTTGCTGCGAAATCAAGGAGCGAGAAGCGAAATGGACTTCGCCAATTGACAACTCCCTCAAGTCGCAAGAGGCCCTCGGGTGAAAACCATAATTGCAGGTCTGAAATAAAACTCCACAGTAAAACAAGTCCAAGAAGTGCTGCTCCAATACGAACCAGTGATAATGGGAAACTGTCTGTCGGCCGAAACCAGAATCTCATCCAGACTCCCCCAATGCCAGATGCATCGAGTAAATCGATAGAGGTAGCGTTTGGAAGAGGATCACGGTTCATTGTCTTGTGTCCTCTTGAATGACGTTTTGACAGGGGCTAGTTCCTCTTGGGGTTTTTGAGGAATCAGTTGTGGTACTCCATCGACCATCCGTACGCGTACACCTGCAGTTTCATAGAGCGGCAAAGTGATCTGTGATTTCTCTGGAAGAGGGGCCCTCAATACTCGTACAAAAACATCATTACTTTTCAACTCATCCATCAGGCCCAAGCCTATCGATGTTGGAAGAATTGAATCTCGATCAGGATCATCTGATGAAGAGGCGATGCTTTTTGCTAGTCGGCGCCACCGATTTGCTTGCTCACCTTTACGATTGCCGGGCAGGGAAATTGAAGTCGCAGATGTCGTATTGGAATACGGTTGTACACGGAGAATGTGATCAGCATCCTCATTGAGTCCGTACGTGAGATGATAGTCAAATCCAAGATCAAGCCAGGCGGGTGCCATCCACGGCACAAACAGCCGATTCTTTATGGTTGCGATAAGTGGTGATCCTCCACTGCTGGTATTAGCCAACATGGAAAGGACAAGGCCGATGATATACACAGCCAAAGCGACCGTGATGCCTGCGCAGAGATTCTCTGATGGCAAAGCCCCTACTTCATTTTTTCTAGACTGTTCATTTGTCATTTTCTAGTAGTCTGATTGGAAAGAGCCAGATATGCCAGTCGGGAAAACTTAGTTAGGGTTCTTTGCGTGTGAGCCTGCGTTGACATCCTACCTCCATGCCGATACTTTGACGTGGTCAAAGATTTGCTTTGACAGGCCTGTTGCACTCCCGTCCGATATCCCAGGTTCATCCGGGGGATTAGCTCAGTTGGGAGAGCGTCTGGCTGGCAGCCAGAAGGTCAGGGGTTCGAGTCCCCTATCCTCCATTTTCATGAGTGCGGAGGGCCTTGGATGAAGGGTATGCGTTCGGGTGATCGGGCATGGCTCAATGGTCATTTTGTTCCACGGGAATCATTGGCGATTCCCGTTGGGGATTCCGGTTTTGTATTTGGCGCTACCGTCACCGAGCAACTTCGAACATTTGGTGGAGAGCTTTTCCTCCCGAAAATACATGGTGAGCGGTTATCGGAATCACTTGGTGTTGTTGGGATTCATCTAGAATTTTCAATAGATGATGTGATGAATGCTGCCGCGGAAGTTGCTCACTTAAACTATGACCAGATTGATGGTGGTGATCTCGGAGTGAGTATCTTTGTCACGCCGGGTAACCTGCCAGCACAACATGAGGGAGAGGCCAGCCAACCGCGGGTGGCAGTTCATTCGTTTCCCTTAGCATTCAGCCTCTGGAGGAATGCTTATGTTTCAGGAGTTACGTTGCAGAGTGTCTCGATCCAGCAGATTCCTGAAGAGAGTTGGCCAATTCGGGTCAAACATCGGAGTAGGTTGCACTACTATCTTGCAGACCATGAAGCGAACAGGAAGGCAACTGGTTCTCGCGCTGTTCTATGCCATCCAGATGGCCGTGTCAGTGAAACATCGACGTCGAATATTGCGATTGTCCGCGATGGGGGCGTTGTTACACCTCCGCCGACAGATGCTCTTTCTGGGGTGAGTTTAGGCTTCACGCGACGTCTTGCGATGGCCGAGGGAATTCGTTGGAAAGAGCAATCTCTATCAATGCGAGACCTTTTGAAAGCGGATGAAGTATTTCTCACCAGTACTCCAAGTTGTATTCTTCCGGTAACGCGTGTTGATGATGTGTTGATAGCAAACGGACAACCGGGGCGCATCTTTCGTCAGTTGTTGGGAGCGTGGAGTACATCCGTCGGGATCGACATTGTGAATCAAGATCATAGTACACAGCGCTAATGTATTCCTAAAAAATTCCATGGTGGACAAGAGGTCTCTTTTCATGACCCGCAACGGTATCGACATGATGAGGAGTCATTGACGTGTTGAGATCTATACCACGTTCGTATTATGTTGTGTTCACACTCACATGCATTGCCATTGCTTTTCCGTTAGTTCCTTTTCTGATGTACGGTGAGAGAATTGATCACGCGATTGAGCAATGGCTTGATCCTCCTCCTCCTCTAGCGGTGCTTGCTGCTGCTGAGGTGGGGATTCTGGCCGTTGATATTCTTTTGCCTGTGCCATCGAGCATGGTGACAACCTTGGGCGGAGCACAGCTTGGTATTGTCGGTGGGACATTGTGCGGTTGGTTGGGTATGACAATCGGTTCTATGCTTGGGTGGGGCTTGGGAGCAATTGTTGGTGGACAGGCTGTCAGACATCTAGATACTGGAACGCGTAAGAGTCTGGGAGTACGGCATCAGCGGTTGGGCCCTACTATCGTGGCCATAACGCGACCACTGCCACTTATTGCTGAGGCAGCAGCAATCATGGCAGGAGAGGCTGGAATGTCGTTTATTACATTTTCTGTAGCTGCTGCGAGCAGTAATCTTGCAATCGCATTTGCATGGACTCTTACTGGAAAGCTTGGTCAGCAGAACGATATGCTCCAGTGGATCCTCGTTTGGTCGTTAGTCGTTCCTGTCGCTCTAACATGGTTGTGGTTCCGCTTCCGGTTGAGTGCCTCAGAGATCAATACATGACTGCGCTATCAGAAAACGTAGTACATGGATTATGTTTATGAGTGAGTTGATTGGCTCAGAGCAGTCACATGTATGCCTCAACACGAGATGCAATAAAAGAATCAGTATGGATGAGTCAGTACATCAAGAAGAGTGCCGTTTGGCATCGGACGGTCCAGAGAGAAAAAAGGGATATCTTCGTAGGCTCTATTACTGGGTTCTTTCATGGTCTGATTCACCATATGGCCTCTCAGCACTTGCGGCAATTTCATTTGCTGAGAGTTCATTCTTTCCGATTCCTCCAGATGTTCTTCAGATTGCTCTATCCGTGGCTCGTCCGGCTCGCAGTTTTCTTTTTGCAGCTATCTCAACGGTGTCCAGTGTTGCCGGAGGTGTTGTTGGTTGGGCCATTGGGTGGGCTTTGTGGTCTTTTCTCGCTCCATTTTTCTTTCAATTTGTTCCTGGTTTCACTGAGGAAAAGTTTCAATATGTTGAGGAACTGTATCAATCGCATGCTGGCTGGGCAATTTTTTCTGCAGCATTTACGCCGATACCGTTTAAAATATTTACCATTGCAGCTGGAGTTTGTTCTGTCCCGGTGTTTATTCTTGTTCTGGCGTCCGCTCTTGGGAGGGGAGGACGTTTCTTCTTAGTCGCTCTTGTGATGAGACTTTTTGGTGAGCAAGCACGCGATTTTCTAAACACCTATCTTGAGTGGATAACGCTTGCGTTCGGCGTTCTGCTTATTGGAGGTTTTATTATTGCAGGTTGGTTGTTGGGGTAGCAGATGAGTTTAGGAAATCAGAGATTCTGAAAAAATGGATTCGAAATGGTTGCGGGTTTGCGTAGTAATTCTTTGTACATCACTCGATAGTGCAGAAGCACTTCGATAGCCGAGCAAGGCTGCAAGATTCCGTTGCTCATCTGGGCTGGATGGAAAATCGTGACGTGCAGTTGCGTCAATGAGTCGTAATCGCCCTTCGATAAGACGCAAGAAATCGTACGCAGATGACAAATCAGAGAATTCTGATTTAGAAAGGTGGCCAGCGTTATGTAGTTCAGTGAGGGCAGTATGTGTCCCGGTTGCCCGTAAATGCTTTTGATTCTTTCCGTACCGAAGCTGCAGGGCTTGGGCAATGAACTCAATATCTACAACCCCACCGCGACCACGTTTTAGGTTTCGTGGTGCAGTGTTCTCTTCCATTTGATGCCTCATGTTATAGATGCCCTGCATATCCTCCTTAGACCATGTTCGTTCATATGTTGCGTCATCAATAATTCTTTGCATCAAGTGCCTCGACTGCTTTGCCCCAAAGATTATTCGTGCTTTTGTGAGGGCTTGCCGTTCCCAGATAGCGGCTGGTCCGTCATCTTGAAAGTAGCGACCAAATTCCTTAATCGAGATGGCCACAGGTCCACTTCGCCCGCTTGGACGCAGTCGTGAGTCAGTTTCATAAAGACGACCTTGTGGAGTAAACGTATTGAGCGTCCGCATTGTCTTCTGTGATAATTCACTAAAAAAATGTGCGTGTGTGGTAGCATTTTCAAATGCTGCGGATTGACCAGTTTTACATGTTTCTCCTTCCTGGTCATAAACAAAGACCACATCAAGATCACTTGCATAATTCATTTCTTGACCGCCGAATTTTCCTAACGCAAGAACGATCATTTCTGCCCGCTGCCTAGGATTCGTGTTTGTTCCTCCTGCAGGTTGCCCAAATCTCGCAACAAGTTTTGTTTCTTCATGGGCAAGTGTTGCTCTTAATGTTGCTTCCGCAATAGCTGTTAGCGTTTGCGCAATCTCATCGACGTGAAAGTGTCCGAGAATATCACGCATCCCAACTCGTAGTTGCTGGGAGACTTTAAAGGATTGGAGAATCGGAAGAATCCCAGTTGCTCCTTTGCATAGATCACACAGATACTCATTAAGAAAATCTTGGGTCGGCAAATGATTGAGAAGTAAACTGTCGACAAGTTCATCAATCATGCCTGGTGTGCTCACAAGAAGCCGTGATAGAAATGGG
>CAXFJI010000133.1:0-7007 GCA_964003275.1 uncultured Planctomycetaceae bacterium | reverse complement strand
TTCTATGCACATATAAAGAAATTTTTCTTGCCCTGAAATTTCGTTTGTATTTCATGCCATGCCATACAAACACGCAATCCATATGCTTTTTCCAAAGCTTTCCCCATGAACGCATCGGTATACTAATTCGAAGTACCTTTTCCTGTTCTCGATCCACAATGACTACATGATTGAGCAAACTGGACGTTTAGCATGCAAACAATTCTTAACGACGATCAGATTACAACGTATCACCGGGAAGGTTTTCTTGTTGTTCCAAACTTCTTCGACGCAGAAGAAATTGATTTATTGCGTCGATCTGCGAAGGAAGATCGTGATCTTGATGCGCATTCATTTGGCCGTGCCGATGGCGAAGGAGGCACTGTTCGCCTGTCGCTATGGAACCATCCAGGTGAGGGTATCTATGGGATGTTTGCACGCTGCGAACGAATGGTTCGCAGCGCTGAAAAAATTCTTGGAAGTGAGGTGTACCACTATCACTCGAAGATGATTATGAAGGATGCACATGTCGGTGGCGCATGGACATGGCATCAGGACTACGGTTATTGGTACCAAAATGGTGTACTCTTTCCTCGACTTGTGAGCGTGTCAATTGCTGTCGATAGTGCAACACGAGACAATGGCTGCTTACAGGTTGTGCCATTTTCTCATGAACTGGGAAGGTTGGACCACACACTTTCTGGTGATCAGGCTGGTGCTGATAGCGAGAGAGTAGAAGCTGCTCTTGAAAGGCTGCCTCATGTCTATTGCGAGATGAGCCCTGGCGATGCTGTTTTTTTTCATCCCAATCTTTTACATCGTTCAGATAGCAACCGTTCGACGCATCCTCGCTGGTCAATGATCTGCTGCTACAACTCAAAAGAAAATAACCCGTACAAAGAATCCCATCACCCTTCATACACACCATTGCTTGTTGTCCCAGACAAACAGATCAAGCGTGTTGGAATTCGTCGCTTTACAGATGCTGGCGATGTATCATGGCTAACTGAAAAAAAGGATCGTTCAGCTCGATCGCTAACCAAAGAACAGTGATTTTGAATTCCACAAGCATAGAGTATATGCCCCCCCTGCCTCAGCACAGTATCCCTGGAATTGGGTGTGTTGGAGCAGGATTTATTATGTCAAACTGCCATCTACCTGCTTACCGGAAAGCATGTATTCAGCCAGTTGCGATTACGTCTCGTAATACGGCATCTGCAGCAGAAGTTGCAGCTCGACACGACATTCAACGCGTTCACAATAACCTGATTGAGCTGCTCGATGACCCAGAAGTACACGTACTTGATATTGCAGTCCCTCCTGATGTCCAGCCTGCTGTTATCAAGAAGGCTGCTGAATACAAAGGAAAAATTACTGGTATTCTCGCCCAGAAGCCTCTGGCTCCTTCGTATGCAGAAGCCTGCAAACTTGTCGATCTTTGCGAAAAAGCCAATATACGGCTGGTTGTCAACCAGAACATGCGATATGACCAATCAGTTTATGCATGCCAGAATCTTCTGAAAAAAAATATTCTTGGTGAGCCAATACTTGCAACGATCGAAATGCGAGCTATCCCACACTGGATGCCATGGCAAAAAAGATTGGGCTGGGTCACATTGCGAATAATGTCGATTCATCATCTAGACACATTCAGATTCTGGTTTGGTAATCCAGTGCGAGTCTTTACTTCAAGCCGCTCTGATCCACGCACTGCACAGCAATTTGATCACTCGGATGGAATCTGTCTTACCATCCTCGAGTATGAAACAAGCACTGATACTGGAATGTCTTCGTCTTGTGGACTTCGATGCCTATCGCTTGATGACGTCTGGAGTGGTCCAGATCGCAAAGGTGCTGAAGAAGAATCCTTTGTGAATTTTCGAATCGAGGGCATGCAGGGCATCGCAAAGGGTTCTCTTGGCTGGCCTGCATGGCCACGCCATCAGCCGAGCACTCTTGCGTGGACGGACACAACGGGAAACTGGCATCACCCCCAATGGGATGAAGCATGGTTTCCAGATGCTTTTGTTGGACCGATGGCTGAATTGTTAAGAGATCTTGAGGGAACCGAACAAGCTCTATGCACTGGTCGCGATAATCTCATAACACTTGCCGCCGTAGAGGCAGCGTATATCTCTGCAAAGGAACACCGTTCAGTACTTCTTTCGGAAATTCTCTCATGAAATTAGGTGTCATCAATTCTGCTTTTGCCCAGGCCGGTAAAGGCACTCGGTTCGGGCTTGAAGCCATCAAGCACATTGGTTTTGATACTGTAGATATCTTTACTGACCCCCTTGATATCGACACTGACGAAAAACATCTGATTATTGACACCTGCCAAGAACTTGAATTGCCTATCATCAGTTTGTGCTGTGTTTCTCTTGGACTTATTGATTTCAATCCCGCCGTTCGTCGCTTCCATCTCGAGCGTTGCAGATCTTTTCTTGATCTTGCATCTGAATTGGGATGCTCGAACCTTCTACTCGTCCTCGGCGAATACGTGTGGCAAAAGGAGGTGATTACTGCAGAAACACAGTGGCAACTTGGTGTGGATGCTGTTCGCGAACTAGGAATCTATGCGGGCAAGAGAGGCCTTCGCATCGCCATTGAACTTGAACCTTTTAAACTCTCCCTTATTCGTTCAGTCGACACGATGCTTCAGTTTCTCCGCGATGTTGATCAACCAGATGTAGTTCGTGCGAACTGTGACATTTCTCATCTTCATCTTGTGAAGACTCCTCCAGCGGACGTCCATCGATTAAAAGGTTGGATTGAACATGTACACGTAAGTGACTGTGATGGCACGGTGCATGGTGACTTGCCACCTGGTCATGGTGTGACTCCAATTTCTGATTATCTAACCGCTATTCATGACACTGGATATGACGGTGTTCTCAGCATCGAACTGGAGTACTCTCCAGAGCCTGAAAAAATTTTCGACTGGGTTGATGAAGCATACACAGCAACAGCAGGCATTCTCACAAAACTCGGCTACCGTGAAGAGGCTTAGCAGCCCCTAATGCTCAAGTTGAAAAGGAATTGCAAGACCATCGTACGCAAGTTGAATATGAGCAGGCAACTGGGAAGAAAGTGACTCATAATCAATCTCATGTGACATGTGAATGAAAAAGGTACGACGAGCAGCAACACGTTCTGCCACCGCAATTGCCTCACTTATAGAAAAATGTGTTGGATGTGAAGACGGTCGCAAGCAATCGAGGATCAACGTATCGAGGTTCTCAAGAAGGGGCCATGTCTTTTCTGGAATATGGTTGGTATCAGTACAATACGCCAGATCCCCAAATCGAAACCCCAGAACATCAAGAGAGCCGTGCCGTAAACGCAGCGGCACAACAGACGCTCCGAGAAGTTCAAACGGGTCCTCCGAAATTCTATTGATTGTCACCTTTGGCAGGCCACCAGTACGATTTGGTGCCTGTTGAAACGCGTAGTCAAACGCCTGACGAATGCGTCGCTCCACACGCTCTTCACAATAAAGAGGCAACGGGCTGCCTTTTGCAAAGCATATGGGGCGAATATCATCCAAACCATAAAGATGATCGACATGATCATGAGTGAATAAGATGGCATCCACATTACCGATCTGCTCTCGAAGGCATTGAGCCCTCAGGTCTGGAGTGGTGTCAACAAGAAGCGTACCCGCCGGCAATCCGAGGGCCACACTTGTTCGAGTTCGATTGTTTTTTGAGTCATCGCTCTGACACACGCTGCATCCACATCCAATGACCGGCACACCAACACTTGTGCCGGTACCAAGAAAAAGCAAATGGCCGGCAAGGTCACGACGGTCATGGATGTTGGGGCGAAATGTATTCATTATTTTGTTCTATGAGTGTAGCGGGAGTGGATAACCTTGACCGCTCCTCCTCTTCACTACGACAATACTAATCCATAGATGGGCGGCTGCTGCCCATGAGACCGCTTTGCCCCCTCGCCTCTTCCGCAAATGGAACAACTCGAACAAATTTGGGACTGGATTTCCAACGCCGCAGCCAGTATCGGCTCATGGCTTGAGCGAACTATCACCGGCTTTTTTGGATCCTCAAACGCACGCTACCTTCATAAACTTGATCCCAAGATTGAAGCCATCTCCTCTCTTGAATCACGCTACGAGGGAATGACTGATGAAGACCTTCGAAACCAAACGAATGAGTTTCGACGTCGTCTTGCCGCTGGTGAAACAATTGATGACCTGCTTGTCGAAGCATTCGCCGTATGCCGTGAAGGTGGAAAACGATTCTTAGGAATGCGTCACTACGACGTCCAGCTCATTGGTGGTATCGTTCTTCATTCCGGAGCCATCGCCGAAATGATTACCGGTGAAGGAAAAACACTTGTCGCTACCTTACCGGCATACTTGAATGCGCTAGAAGGGAAAGGGGTCCATGTCGTAACTGTCAATGACTATCTTGCTCGACGTGACATGGAATGGATGGGGCCACTGTATATGGGCCTCGGGCTGACTGTTGGAGCCATCCAATCGGGCATGGATGCAGATGAACGCCAACAGGCCTATGCATGTGACATTACGTATGGAACGAATAATGAATTCGGTTTTGACTATCTTCGTGACAATATGCGAATGGCTGCTAGAGACGACGAAGCATTTCCGAAACACATGCAGCAAAGCCAAGGGACTCTGAATTTTGCCATTGTTGATGAAGTTGACAATATTCTTATCGATGAGGCCAGAACTCCTCTGATTATTTCAGGGCCTGCCCACGACGACATTACAAAATATGCAAAAGCAGACAAGATTGCACGTCAACTCAAAGCTGACTCTCATTTTGAAGTAAAGGAAAAAGAGCACACCGTAGCCTTCACCGAAGAGGGAGTCCGAGCTGCAGAAAAACTAGCTGGGGTTGAAAGTTTTTACACCGCTGGAAATATGGAATGGCCACACCTTATTGACAATTCACTTAAGGCCCACCACCTGTACAAGCGAGATGTGAACTACGTCGTCCAAAATGGCGAGGTTGTCATTGTGGATGAATTTACAGGGCGATTGATGCCGGGGCGTCAGTGGTCGGACGGGCTTCACCAAGCAGTTGAGGCCAAAGAAGGCGTCAAAATCAAGGAGGAATCGCAGACCCTCGCCACAGTCACGCTCCAAAACTTTTTTAAGTTGTATAACAAACTCGGTGGCATGACCGGGACAGCGATGACGGAGGCGACTGAGTTCTGGAAAATCTATCAACTCGATGTCATCGCTATACCACCAAACCGTGACCTACAGCGAATCAATCACCCTGATGTCATTTATCGTTCGGAGCGAGAAAAATGGATTGCAGTCGCTGATGAAATTGAGCGAATCAATCGCTGGGACACACTGAACCTTTCAGATGGCTCTTTCAAGATGGGAACTATCCAGGAAGACTCTGACTCCGACTATGTCTTTCAACCAAAGGGAGAGAAATCATCTCAATCAATTTCCCGTGAGACCGTCACATCTGTACAGCGAAGAGGTCTCCCAATACTCGTTGGCACTGTGTCAATTGAAAAAAGTGAGGTGCTCTCGAATCTTTTGGACAAACGAGGCGTTTCGCATCAAGTCCTCAATGCCAAGCAACATAAGCGCGAGGCTGAAATTGTGGCTCAGGCGGGCCGGAGTGGTGCTGTTACAATTGCCACCAACATGGCGGGGCGAGGCACTGATATCATTCTTGGTGGCAACCCAGATACACTTGCATGGGCAAAATTACAAGATACTTACCCAACACGGCTTGATGTTCCGAAGTCGGAGTGGGACTCACTCGTTGAAGAGATTGCAACTCGAGAGAATATGACTGCTGAGGGAGAAGGTGTCCGCAGCATGGGCGGGCTGCAGATTATCGGTACGGAGCGACATGAATCGCGGCGCATTGATCTTCAACTTCGTGGACGTTGTGGTCGACAAGGCGACCCTGGCTCAAGTCGATTCTTTCTCTCTCTCGAAGACGATCTCATGCGCATTTTTGCAGGGGAATGGGTAAAAAATGTGCTAACACGATTGGGCATGCAAGAGGGCGAGGCGATTGAAAGTCGCATGGTAACTCGACGAGTGGAGGCTGCCCAGAAGAAGGTGGAGGAGCGTAATTTCGAGGTTCGAAAAAACCTTCTTGAGTATGACGAAGTAATGGATGAGCAAAGAAAAAGAGTCTATGGCTTCCGTCAAAAGATTCTCAATGGCCATCCTTGCCGAGAGTTGATCATGGAGATGATCGACCGGCAGATTGATGAGAACATCGGCGGTTTTCTTGACAAAGATTACGGACCACAGACGTACGCCACTTGGGCCTCCAGCCACCTTGCCAGTGAACTTGATGGGAAGGACTTCCGTGGCATGTCTTCAGAAGAGGCCGAACGGTTAGCTGTCGATCTTTCCATCCGACAATCTGAGACACAAATATTTGATGCCGTCGAGGAGAACCTTCCTGCAGATGAAGAGGAAAGCGAGTGGAATTGGTCAGCTCTCGCGTCATTCGTCAATACTCGGTGGAAACTTTCCGTCAATGAACGCGAATTGAAGCGAGTAGGACGTGAAGGAATTACTGAGTTTCTTCAGGAAAAAGCACAGGAACATATCCGACGACTTGACTTGAAAGACGGGCGAGACTTTCTTGCAACTGATTTTGGGCTTCGGACAGCTACTGGCTGGACAGAATGGAGATTTGGAAAAGCCCTCTCTGAAGATACCATCAAAGCAGCCTCAGCCGACCAGCAAGAATCAGAGGGTCTGCTGGAGGCCATTCGTGCTCTTGCTCGCGAGGTCTATGACCAGCGAGTAGTTCAATATGGTGATGCTATGCCCAGCATGGAGCGGTCTGTTGTCCTCCAAATTCTCGATAATGCATGGAAAGATCACCTCCTCGCCATGGATCATCTTCGCTCCAGTGTCGGTCTTCGTGGGTATGCACAGGTAGATCCAAAAGTAGAATATAAGCGAGAGGGGATGAGAACATTTGACTTAATGTGGCAGGGGATTGATGAGCGAGTGGTTGATATTGTGTATCGGATCGAACAGGTAG
>CAXFJI010000132.1:0-7121 GCA_964003275.1 uncultured Planctomycetaceae bacterium | reverse complement strand
TCTTCGACTTGATTATCTTGATTGTTATTTGATTCATTTTCCAATTGCCTTGGCGTATGTAGCCCCTGAGACTCGCTATCCGCCTGGTTGGTTCTTTGATCCGAAGACTGAGTCGCCATGCATGCAGTCATTGCCGATACCGCTGGCCGATACATGGGGGGCAATGGAAGAGTTAGTTGATGCCGGGCTTGTCCAAAGAATAGGTGTCTGTAATTACAATGTTGCACTCTTGCGTGACCTTCTTTCGATCGCCCGTGTTCAGCCAGCCGTGCTACAAGTGGAGATGCACCCGCTACTCACACAGGAGAAACTCCTTCGTTTTTGCAGAGAATCCAAGATTGCAGTTACCGCCTTTTCTCCATTGGGTGCTCCATCCTACGTACCTCTTGGAATGGCGAGCGAACAGGATAGCTTGCTCATTCACCCAATGATCCAGAGTATTGCAGCATCAACAGGGCGTACTCCTGCGCAAATACTTCTTCGCTGGGGAGTGCAACGTGGAACAGCTGTGATTCCAAAGACATCGCAGGCAAAACGACTCAAAGAAAATATTTCAGTATTTGATTTTTCGTTATCACAGCAACACATGTCAGATATCGATGCATTAGATCAAGGGAAGCGATTTAATGACCCGGGCGTATTTTGTGAAAGCGCATTTAATACATTCTTTCCAATTTACGAGTAGGGACGTCAGGAGGCGTAATAGAGGTTTGTATGATGACGACACTTTCGCGGCGCGTTCTTTTGAAGACAACGATAGCTGGGGGCATGCTTCATGGTTTTCAGCACAAGGCGCGAGCCGTTCCAAGTGAACGGATCACGCTTGGTTTTGTTGGACTTGGTGAACGAGGCACGTATCTACTCAAAGAATTTTTGAGAGAGCCAGACGTTCAGGTTCTGGCGATTTGCGATTGCGAGGATCTCCATTACCGAGAACGTGAATGGGGAAGTGGAAAGGCCTTGGGGCGTGCACCAGCATGTGCGTACATAGACAAGGTCTCAGGTGCGCCGCCAGTTCTTGTCACCTCGGACTTTCGTGAGGTGTGCGAACATCAAGGTGTCGATGCTGTTGTTGTCGCAACCCCTGACCACTGGCATGCGATCTGCGCACTCGAAGCCCTCAAGAACCGAAAAGATGTCTACTGCGAGAAGCCAGTGGTGCATCGCTTTCGTGAGGGGCTTTCGATTTGTCAGGCGGTCAAGGAGTATCAAAGAGTATTTCAAACGGGATCTCAGCAACGATCAACTGCACATTTCCGTCAGGCTGTTGAGCTCATTCGCAATGGTGTTCTTGGTGGAATTGATCGAATGGAGGTTGGCCTTCCTGCCGGGTATCAGCAGCCGATGGGATCTGCTGCCGTGACAGCTCCTCCAGATGCTGCTGTGTATGACCAGTGGTGTGGGCCTGCTGCACGGCTTCCCTTTATGCGAGCGCGCTATCACCGTTGGTGGCGAGGCCACTCCGCCTTTGGGGGAGGTGTCTTGATGGACTGGATTGGACATCACAATGACATTGCACATTGGTCTTTAAATCTTGACCAGAGTGGTCCTCGGACGGTCACTGCAACAATGTGGACTCCACCACAAACACAGGTATACAACACGCCATGGCACTACTCGATTCAGTGTGAATTTGATAACGGTGTGCAATCGACCATTTCCGATGACAATGCACTTGGGACAAAGTGGATTGGTCCAGAGGGATGGATTCATGTGACACGAGGTCGAATTTCGGCATCTGATACGCGTTGGCTGGCGCAGGATTTTGAGGCGGGCCCTTTTCGATTCGAGCCTCTTGTCAGCCATGTCCGAAATTTTCTTGATTGTATAAAGCGACGAAAAACCTGTGTTGCTCCGGCAGAGGCAGGCCATCGTTCAATCACCCCTGGCCATCTTGGGTATGTCTCCCATCAGGTTGGCCGGTCACTTACCTGGAATGCACAGAAGCAGCGAATTGAAAATGATCCTATCGCACAAAAGCTTCTTGTGGAAAACGAGTATCGAGATCCATGGCATTTGCCTTCCTAATGTTGGAGGCATGCGTTATGCCGTGATCTCAGTGTCACGCTCTTGCAATGCCTGCCAGGTATTCACTTCTCCCTGGAAATGGAGATCCTATGACGCACTGGGGTGGATACTTCACCAGATAGGTATTGCGTGAAAGCACTCACGTTTATGAGGAATTCCTAGAAAAACATCAAAAACTTATTGATGGATGGGCCGTAAGGACCGATAATTGGAGAGTTAAGGGTTTTTTGATACAGGGTTACTAGACTAAAATTGTTGAAAGATCGGCCGGCTCCCATTTGGTGGAATGGTTGCATCTTTGTGAGGCACAGGCAATTCTCGTTCAGGGCATGAATGACATGGTGGGTGCACAATCGACATCCTTGATCTTTCGGTCGTTTTTGCTCGTACAGTTCATGCTCATGGCCAGCGGCACACTTCTCGCTGACGAAACTGCTGTTCACTTCGATCGAGATATTCGACCAATTCTTTCAGAAAACTGCTTTGCGTGTCATGGACCGGGTGAACAAGAGGCCGGCCTGCGACTTGATTCGGCCGAAGCTGCGACACAAAAACTGGAAAGCGGTCTGCAGGCGATTGTTTCTGGTGATCCGGAGTCAAGCGAACTCATCGTGCGCATTCTGTCACAGGATTTGGATGTTGTGATGCCTCCTCCTCATTCAAATAAATCACTTTCCCAAGAAGAGAAAGAACGAATCCGTACATGGATTGCTGAGGGTGGGGTGTTTGAGGGGCATTGGTCTTTTCAGCCCATAGAACGGCCGATGATTCCTGAGGTTTCGAAGGATTCGATAACCAATCCCATTGATCATTTTATAGAGTCTCGGATTCAGGCAGAGGCGATCACCATGAATGAAGAAGCGGATCGGGCAACGCTTCTCCGACGACTCTCATTTGCCCTGATTGGGCTTCCTCCGACGCCAGCCGAGCTTGATGCTTTTCTCAACGACAGTTCCGTAGATGCCTATGGAAAGCAGGTTGAGCGACTGCTGCGAAGTCCGAGGCACGGTGAGGAGATGGCGAGGCATTGGCTTGATGTCGCGCGGTATGCAGACACGCATGGCTTACACCTTGATAATGAGCGTGAGATGTGGGCGTATCGTGATTGGGTGGTTACGGCATTCAATGAGAATTTGCCCTTTGACCAGTTCACGATATGGCAGCTTGCGGGAGATCTTCTTCCGTCCCCAACGACACCTCAGAAGATAGCGACAGGTTTTTCGAGGTGTAATGTGACTACAAGTGAGGGTGGTTCGATCAATGAAGAACTTCTCTTTCGGTATGCGGTTGACCGTACGGCAACAATGACAAATGCATTCCTGGGTCTAAGTGGTCAATGTGCTGTTTGCCATGACCATAAGTTTGACCCCATTTCGCAGAAAGAATTTTATTCACTGTATGCATTTTTTAACTCTGCTGCAGATCCAGGTTTTGATGGAAATAAAATAGATACCCCACCTGTCATGCCGCTGCCGACAACAGAGCAGGCAGATCAATTGAAACAGTTGGAGGATGATCATCCAGGCATGGTGCAAGCCGTATCTGAGGAAGTGTCAAACGCTTCCTACACAGATCCGGCATCGCTGAGACCAAGGCCAGTGCCAGATCGTATTGAGCAGGTGTGGCTCGATGACGAATTTCCACCCGGTGCAGTGATGCGAAGTAGCGGTTCTCAGACAATATCTTGGTTGACAGGGGATGAGAACGCGGGCGTGTTATCTGGGCAACGGAGTCTTGAGCGAACAGCAACTGGTATCGGTCAGGATTTCTACGATAGTGGTGCTCAGTCGTTTGAGTTACAGGCAGATGAAGAAGTGTTTGCACATGTGTGGCTTGATCCATCAAATCCTCCAAAAAGTATCATGATTCAGTTCAACACAGGGGCTTGGAGTCATCGAGCTGTCTGGGGAGATCCTGACGCAATTCCGTGGGGTGACCGTGGGAAGCCTTCGCGATATCATGTCGGTGACTTGCCTCAACAAGGCACATGGGAACGCATCGCTGTATCAGCTGAAGCTCTCGGTATTAAGCCGGGAGTCGCAGTCAAGGGGTTTGCCCTTACACAATTCGATGGACATGTGCGTTGGGATATGGTTGGGGGCGTTCGTGAAAGTGATCCTGTAACAGATCCGAAACGCTCTTTCGAGGCTTGGTGGAAGGCTCATGTCGGAAAAGACAAACTTGATGCGATACCAGGAAATCTTCGCAAACTGGTCAAAGCTGGCCCGGCTGAAACAACAACTCCCAAAGATGTGGAGGCCATTCTCACGCATTGGAAAAAGGCAGTGTGGTCAGAAAAGCCAGCTGCGCTTCTGACAGCCATCAAAGAGTTGGACGATAACGAGAAGGCAAAAGTTGAGCTTGAAAAAAAGATCCCAAAGACCTTTGTGTTTGCAGATCTTCCAAAGATGAGAGATAGTTTTGTCATGCAACGGGGTGCGTATGACAGGCCTGGTGAAAAAGTCACACGAGCGACTCCGGCATTCTTGCCAAAACTTCATGTTGCAAATGAGAGCGTGCCAACCAGGCTTAATCTTGCTGAATGGATAATATCACCAGAGCAACCGCTGACATCACGTGTTGCAGTGAATAGACTTTGGCAGCAATTTTTTGGCGTTGGTCTGGTGAAGACGAGTGGGGATTTTGGGCTTCAGGGAGCACCACCAAGTCATCCTGAGTTATTAGACTGGTTGGCTTCAGAATATCAGGCAAGTGACTGGAACACACGGCACATGGTGAGGCTGATCGTGACAAGCCGAGCATTTCGCCGGGCCAGTCATATTGTTCCTGAACAACTGCAGCATGATCCTGAAAACCGCTTGTATGCACGAGGTCCACGTTTTCGGCTGGACGCTGAACAAATACGAGATAATGCACTGGCTGTGTCGGGACTCCTTGTGCTCAAGCAGGGCGGCAAAGGTGTGAATCCGTACCAGCCTCCCAATATCTGGGAGCCAGTAGGGTTCTCTGGTTCAAATACCAGAAACTACAAGCAAGGTTCTGGAGAAGATTTGTATCGCCGGACCATGTATACGTTTTTGAAACGTACTGCTCCCCATCCGTCACTTGTCAATTTTGATGCACCGAATCGAGAACAGTTTTGTGCCCGACGGGAGCGAAGCAATACTCCGCTTCAAGCGCTCCAATTGATGAATGACATTCAGCATATTGAAGCCGCACGAGCACTTGCCGGACGATCGCTTCTGGAAGTTCAAGCAAATGACCGTGAGCGAATCACGTGGCTTTTCCGTGTTGTGCTTGCTCGCCCTCCAAGTGCAGATGAACACAAGACTGTTGCAGATTTTCTGGAGCGTTCACGAACCCGCTATGCGACAGATCTTGAATCGGCCAAGAAAGCAATTGCTCATGGCGAATCACCGGTCCCGGCAGAATTGTCGCCTGTTGAACTGGCATCGTGGACACTTGTCTCAAACATGATGCTGAATCTTGATGAGACAGTGACAAGAAATTGAGGATTGGAAAAAACGCATGAATCCTACGCATCTCCAGATACTCAAGGCGAACCAGGTACAGATTGCTCGTCGAGCATTTCTGACTACTGCAGGTATCGGAGTTGGGGCAGCTGCATGGTCGTTGCTAGAGAAAAAGCAGGCTGTTGCGACGGTCCCACCAACTCATTCGAACCAACGGAGTGCTGTTCATCCAGCGGTCGAGGGGCTTCCGCACCATGTGCCAAAAGCAAAGAGAGTGATTTATCTTCATATGAATGGTGGACCGTCGCAAATTGACCTTTGGGACTATAAGCCGGTGTTGCAGGATTATTTTGATAAAGATATTCCACCAACCGTTCGAGGAGACCAGCGACTTTCAACAATGACGAGTGGCCAAAAAAGATTTCCAGTTGCGCCATCAAAATTTGCATTCGAGCAGCGCGGGGAGTGTGGTCGTTGGATTAACAGTGAACTTCTTCCTCATACTGCAGGCATTGTTGATGACTTGGCTCTTGTCAAAACCGTTCACACACATGCCATTAATCATGACCCTGCATGTACATACGTCATGACAGGTAGTGAGATTCCGGGAAAAGCAAGTATCGGCAGTTGGTTGTCATATGGCCTTGGCAGTGAAAATGAAAACCTTCCAGCCTTTGTCGTGTTTACGCCGCTTCCCGATATTAATCCATCTCAAGCACTCTTCACACGCATGTGGTCAAGTGGTTTTCTTCCCACGCGTTTTACGGGAGTTGCTCTTCGTGGGTCTGGTGATCCAGTGTTGTATCTTCCCAATCCCGAGGGCATTCATTCAGAGGACCGTCGTGCCATGCTGGACGGGCTTGGCAAATTGAATGCAATGAACTACGAACGCTATGGAGATCCTGAGATACACACTCGTATGGCCCAATATGAAATGGCCTTTCGAATGCAGGCGAGTGTGCCTGAGTTGACGGATCTCACCGATGAATCGGAAGAGACGCTTTCCCTCTACGGTGATGATGTCAAAAAGCCAGGAAGTTTCACGCACTCCGCAATTCTTGCGCGGCGGCTTGTTGAGAGAGGTGTTCGCGTCGTACAGATTCTCCATCGAGGCTGGGATCAGCACAGAAACTTGCCGAAAGATCTTGCTTCTCAATGCCTTGATACGGACCAAGCCACAGCGGCATTAGTTACAGACCTCAAGCGACGCGGGCTTCTGGAGGACACGCTTGTGGTATGGGGTGGGGAATTTGGACGAACGGTCTATTCTCAGGGCAAACTGAGCAAAGAGACATATGGTCGTGATCACCATCCACGGAACTTCTGCATGTGGATGGCTGGGGCTGGTGTTCACGGTGGAATATCCTTGGGAAAAACTGATGACTTTAGCTACAACGTGGTGGAATCCCCTGTCCATATTAATGATTTCAACGCAACGATTCTGCATCTGATGGGTATCGACCACGAACGGTTTACCTTCAAGTTCCAAGGGCTTGACCAAAGGCTGACGGGTGTCGAACCGCAGCGGGTAGTGACCGAACTCTTGTCCTAGAAACGATAGATTCGCTGTTCTATCGTTTCTTCAGGATGCGTTGAAGTGACAGCTGCGAAATAACAAATGCTCGATTGAGCGGTTGCTACATATTCTTAATGAGTTCA
>CAXFJI010000131.1:0-7149 GCA_964003275.1 uncultured Planctomycetaceae bacterium | reverse complement strand
AGTGCCGCTACTGGCGACAAGCAGTTGCTTTGGTTGACAGGCCGCCGCTGCGGCCAAAACAGCGCGTGTCCCATCAATATTGATAGACCGCATCTGTTTTTGATTGCGCTGAGGCTGGACCGCATACGCGAGATGAATGATCGCATCAGGAGCGTAATCGACAATAGCCTGCGTCGCGCGTTCCTCTCGTATATCATAATGACACAGAACGTCTGGCTTGATTGCATGATGTGTTCCAACATCTACTCCAAGCACATGAATGTGCGGGTGGTTCTTGCGTATTTCACCCAACAAGGCTTGGCCGTAAAGCCCACCACTTCCTGTGACTGCCATTCGATTGAGTGATGGCATACTAGAACGCCCTCCGCCACTGCTCAAAATCAGTCTGGACAGTCGTCCATTCGCTGAAAAACAGATGTCCGGCATTCGGATACGTCTGTAGCTGTGAGCCTGCAATCGCCTTACTTAGGCCAACCGCTTCAGCGTAGGGTACCACCGGATCAGATTCACCCGCCGCAATCCATGTTGGAACTGTTATCGCTGATAGATGGTCTGTTATGTCGAGCGTGGGAAGCGCAGCAAGAAACCATGTCAGAGCATCTGCGTCATGTTTTCTGAATTCCTGATACATAGTCGATGAGGTAGCATGTGGAATACGCGTCGCAGCTTTTTGGTCTGCCGTAAAGAAACCCAACATGAGGTAATACAGGCGTGGCCAGGCAGCGCTGAGTTGGATCCCTCTTTTCATCACCATTGATCCAAGAGAAACTCCCGACAGCCAAATGAGCCAACGCATCATGTCTGCAACCTGTCTTCCGCAGGAAAAACCAGCAAGACTCGCGATTGCTCTCACGCGCTCGGGATAACAAATAGCATGATTTATTGCCATGAACCCACCGGTTGACCAGCCGGCCGTAATCACAGGTTGGCTTCCAATGAGTTCACCTAATGCCTCTTCATAAAGAAATCCAATCTCTGATGGGTTGAGTGCAGGTTGACCTTCTGGGAATTGCCAGGTGCCTGGGAAATGCCCGGGCAGACTGAAGGAGATCCAGGACTCAGCCGATGGATCAACAAACAATTCTGAAGCAATCCTGGTTGAAGACAGCACGCCATGAAAGAATACAACTGGTGTCTGATTGCTGTCTTCTTGCAAGTGAACGTCTGCGCCAATGATATGACCATTGATCGGGAGATGGACTCGGCGGATAGCAGGCGGAACTTGCAATATTCCCTCAGACTCATTGTGATATGACAACATGATTTCGAAAAAGTTCTGGAATGGCAAATCCGTTTTCATCACAGGCGGCTCCAACGGCATCGGTCGAGCAATGGCGATGTCGGCGGCCGCAGTTGGAGCCCGTGTTGGGCTTATCGCCCGTTCCGAGCCATCACTCAATGGTGCCATGGCTGACATCCGTTCAGCGGGCGGTATTGTAGAGAAAGTCTCTTGTGACGTGACCGACCTGCAGGCACTCCACCTCGCCGTACAAGAGCTCGAACAACACCTCGGCCCGGTGGACGTGGCTATTGCCTGCGCTGGGATTCATCGCGTTACATGGCCTCTGGATGCGCAGCGATCGCACGATGTCATGGATGTGAATGTGAATGGGACAGTGAATTTCTTTTCGGCCGTCATGCCAGGAATGCTCAAACGGCGTTCTGGATATCTGTGTGGTGTTGCGAGTCTGGCATCACTGGTTGGTCTCAAAAAAAATGCTGCATATGCTGCCAGCAAGGCTGCTGTAGTCATGTTTTTGGAAAGTCTTCGTATCGATTGTCGTCGGCATGGCATTTCCGTCACCACCGCATGTCCAGGATATGTAGATACGCGAATGATTACCCCAGAAGAACGTGCCTCCGGGATAGCGATTCCAGCTGATCAGGCTGCTGCCAAGATCCTTGATGCCATTGAAAAGAAACATCCCGAAGTGTGGTTTCCACGTTGGACAGCTTTTCAGGCTGGCCTGCTGCGGCTCCTCCCACCGTGGCTTCGAGACGCTGTTGTCACCCGGCTCCCTCCTATGGAAGAGGCACCACTAAGTGAGTGAGGTTACGGAGTCCGGTTTAGACTGGCGTGAAATCCTTAGCTCTCTTGTGACGTCGTCGAGTGCGTTGAGTAGCCCATCAATCGCATCATATGAATGATTGGCATTTACTTGGATTCGAAGGAGTCCTCCATTGATGGGGACAGCTGGATAGGTAGCCGATTGAACATAAAAACCCCTCTCAAAGAGCTTTTTGCCTGCATCAAAAGTCTTTTCGATATCGCCCACCACGACTGACACAATGGCCGCATCCCCACAGTGGTAGGCCAGGCCAAGTGCATCAAGTCCGAGACGCACCCGTTGAATTCGTTCACGAAGTGACTTGAGGATCATTTCATATTCAGGCGACATGAAAATATCACAGACGGCACAAATGGCAGCCAAATAGGGCGGCGGGACCGGCCCACCAAAAATAAACGTGCTCGAACGAATTTTTAGAATGGTCTTCAAGTCCGGTGTACATGTGACAAATCCACCGAGACACGAAAAGGCCTTTGAGAGCGATCCAACCATGAGAATATTACTGAGGGACCCGAGCGCTTGATAGGCAGCCCCACGCCCTTGTGGTCCAACGACGCCTGTACCATGGGCGTCATCAACATAAAGGATTCCACCATGCCCACGGACAGTCGCATCAAGGTCGACAAGATGTGGTGATTTTCCAGACATGCTGTAGACGCCATCAATGGCCATAACGGCAGCCTTTGCATCAATACGCTGAAGCAGATCAGAGACACATTTCGCTGTCGGTGTTATCACCTCTTCGAGGCGTGCGCCACCAGCTGCTGCGAGTCGGGCACCCTGATGAACACTATCGTGCGATTCTCTATCCACAACCAGAACATCGCCCTTGCCAGCAATGGCAGGAAGGACCCCTATGTTTGTAAGTGTGACACTTGGAAAAATAAATGTATCTGTCACCCCAAGCCATTGAGCCAGTTTGGCTTCAGCCTCATCCGTAAGCCGAGGGCTTGAAAATGCTCGAGACGCTCCATTGTGCGATCCCCACTCTGGAAGGGCGTCTTGAATGGCTGCGTGAACACGTGGATCACGATCGAGACCCAAGAAGCTGTCTGATCCAAAATTCCAGAATGACTGACCTCCGTACGTTGCTCTTCGATCATCTGTCATGTCCTCAAGCCCAATGTCCTTGAGGTGCCGACCATCGTTTGCTTCGAGAAAAGAGAGTGCCAATCGCGTAACCTTATGGTCCGACAACCGCTCGACAAGCGGGTTCAACCCCTCCCCAGTCGATGACCCATTACTATCATATCGAGCGCCGCCCATAAGGCGTTGCATCAACTTGCGAACAGAAATTTGACCAGCCGTCGCCATACACGTTGTTCCCAACCAGAGTGTTTCATACGGTGAGTAGAAAAATACCAGACACGACATAGTTTTGACCACCATGTAGGCGGGAGTTTTCTTTTTGAGAGATGGAGAACGTCCACACAATTCTTGAAAAACTGGTTAGACTCGACTGAAATACCCAAAAAGTTCTGGATGGAGCATCCAATGCCACAACAGACGGACGGACAAGGTCCTATATTTTTATCCTCGACTGACTTTGAATTGCCGAAGCACATCCCTGATGGCATGGAAAAGTACACCAACTTCTCCACCATGGCCAAAGGTGGGTCAGCCATCCTGCAAACCTGTTTTGATCAAATCACAGGCAGGACCGTTGTAATGAAAACCTTGTTGCGGCAGTACCTCATGGACAGGCAGGAAAATAGGCGTTTACTGCGAGAAGCACGGATTACGGCGCAACTGCAGCACCCAAATACTGTCCCCGTGTATGAAATCGGAAATGATCTCAGAAAGGGAATCTACTTCACCATGAAGCGTATTTCTGGTGAAAACTTTTATGAGATTCTAAGACGAGCGTCACGAGGCCCTCAGGATGCCGTTAACTATCCGCTCAAACGGAGAATTGAAATCCTGACATCAGCCGGGCTCGCACTGATGTATGCACACACTCGCGGCGTGATTCATCGTGATGTAAAGCCTGAAAATATATGGGTTGGAAATTTTGGTGAGGTTATTTTGCTTGACTGGGGAGTCGCAAAAGTCTGGGGACAGCGTGACGATACTCCGGAGTCTGAACGAAATGTGGAAAGTGGACGGTTTCAAGCCATTACGATGACCGGTGATCGTCCAGGTACGCCCCTCTACATGTCACCCGAACAGATTTCCGGGAATAGACAAACCGTTGACGAGCGAACCGATATATTCAGCATGGGCGTGGCATTGTATGAGGCAACGTGTTTTTCCGAACCGTTTCGTGGGCGTGTCATTCAGGAAACATTTGAAAACATTCTTAACACAACGCCGCCCCTCCCATCTGAGGTACAGACACATGAGCCAGTGCCGCCTGCCCTTGATGATATTATCATGAAGGCGATCGCTAAAAAGCCGTCACAACGGTTTCAGACAATGCGTCAGATGATTGACGCCCTTCGCACAATTCACTTTGCCACGTCTGATGAGACATAATCAAAGGACTCCTCCCAGGCGTGCCTGAGAGGAGTCCATGTCAAAACTGGTTTATCAAAAACGCATTCAGACGGCTGCTGTGGCAACTGCTTCCTTGACCGTTTTCACGATCGCTGCAGCAACCTTATACGGGTCTGCATTCGAAGCAGGACGTCGATCTTCAAGACGACCTTTCCAGCCATCTTCAATCGTTCCGACAGGAATACGTATGGAAGCACCACGATCAGAAACGCCAAAGCTGAATTCGGAAATGCTTTGAGTCTCATGCTGACCGGTGAGTCGTTGATCGTTGTCCGCCCCATAGACGTTAATATGACGATCAATCACCCCTCCAAATCCCTCACAGATTTTCGTGAAGACATCTTTGTCCCCACACGTTCTCATGAGTTCATTAGAGAAGTTTGCGTGCATTCCTGAGCCGTTCCAATCCAACTTGCCAAGTGGCTTTGGATGCCATTCGATGGCCAAACCATACTTTTCACCAATCCGTTCAATCAAATAGCGAGCGACCCATACCTCGTCACCAGCACGCTTTGCGCCCTTGGCAAAGACTTGAAATTCCCACTGTCCAGCGGCAACCTCTGCATTAATACCTTCGACATTGATCCCTGCGTCAAGACACGCGTCCAGGTGCTCTTCAACACATGCACGGCCATGGGCATTTTGGGCACCAACCGAACAATAGTAAGGACCCTGTGGACCGGGAAAACCGCCTGCAGGAAAGCCTGGAGGGTTGTGATTCTCCGTGCACCACAGGAAGTATTCCTGCTCAAATCCAAACCAAAAGTCACCATCGTCGTCATCGATGGAAGCACGTGCATTGCTTTCGTGCGGTGTGCCATCTGCATTCAAGACCTCAGTCATGACGAGATACGCATTGACTCGACCGGGGTCAGGAAAAATGGCGACAGGCTTGAGAAGGCAATCAGAATCACTTCCCGATGCCTGCTCGGTACTACTTCCATCAAAAGACCACATTGGGCAGTCTTCGAGTTTTCCACCAAAATTATTCTCTATACGCGTCTTCGATCTCAGGCTCTGTGTGGGCTTGTACCCGTCGAGCCAAATGTACTCCAACTTCGTCTTCGTGCTCATGACTGAAGCTCATCCTTATCTACGAGGAAAAATGAAATGCACACGGGGCCTGTTGACCGACAGGACTCCGCGACTTCGACCTACGGGGTTCTCAGGGCTGAGAAACTCCGGTAGCCGCCTTATCGTTGTCTGCAGGGCTTCAGGCGTTGTACCATTTCAGCAAACGGTGTGCCACTTCCCCCCCAAGAAATACGGGAAGCATGCACGCTATGGAAAATAGGGCATTTTGATCATCACCCACAGATGCTGAGCCATGATTCTGAGCACTGCCGTCAGAGTTCTGCTTGAAAAACGAGCACCGTAATTGGGATGGCTGTAGTCACCATTCGCTTTCGACACACAAATCCTTTCCAAACATGTGACATGCGTGTACAAAACTGGCTTTGCGAAGGGCGATACATGACTGATGTCAACGATCAAAAACTGGAGACCCTTTGGTTGATTGTAAAATCGCTCTATCGGGCCAGTGTTGTTGGATTCTTAATATTGATAGCATTCCTTCCGTTTCTGTTCATGACAGATTTTACGTATGCCTATCACAATTCCATCATCCCAATGGACCGACCAACCTACAATGCAACCATGTTCTATCTTTATGCAGAAATGAAGATTTTCATCATCGTCTTCTTATTCCTTCCGGCCGTTGGCCTCCATTGGACACTTGCAAAGCAACGTCGTACATCTCGAGCGAACAACGTGTCGTCATAACAGTCTCAAGCAAACCAGAATCTTTTTGCGGCTACGATGGACATCTGGCCTATCACGACTGCTTTTTCCATACCCAGTAGTCCCCACCAGGTATTGCTCGGGCTTTAACAAGCGAACCACAATAATAGTAGACCCATGACATAACTGTTTTTCCCGAGTGAAGGGTCGCAAGAGTAGTTACCCTTGAATAGAGAGGTGGGTCAAGGCAACACCCTTCATACTCGTCAACCAATTTGAGCATACCATGGCTTGGTAACCATAAGACATCACCAGCCACAACGCCTGGACCAGGTGTCACTCCTGGGTACTGGATCAAATCGTAGAGTACGCCAGAGATTGTCGCTGGCCCAACCAATCGAAACTCTTTCGTGATTTTTTTTTGCTCAGATCCAGCAAGGCATGGCCTGAGCGTGCCATAGACAAAAAGATACTGAGGTGTCTTTTCCATACAGCGTGTTGCTTTCGTGTCAGATAAATGACGGTTTCTGAGATATTTTATCACAGTTTCCAGAGCGGCTCGGATCACCTTGCACTGGCCGCTGTTGCAGAAATGAGTCTGATTCGCGACGCTCTAGAGTTTCTGAAGCCTCTGCACGGTTCCCATCCCTTTCGTTGTGTAGGAAAAACCTCATGTTCAAATTAGCACTGCATTGGCAAATTCTCATTGGCATGCTGGCGGGAGCGGCAATCGGCGTGACGCTGAATGCTACGGGTGGACGTTCACGAACGGTTATCTCTGATGGCCTATCTTCAGACGTCAGTGCTGTAGAAATTGATGACACGCACGATGCTATCGAGATCA
>CAXFJI010000130.1:0-7190 GCA_964003275.1 uncultured Planctomycetaceae bacterium | reverse complement strand
GAAGTTCATGCCATTCATCAACAATAACAGCATCGAGGTGACAAAATATTTCATGAGCGTTTTCAAGAGACAATAAAATAGAAAGAGTTTCAGGCGTTGTGACGAGTGCTTCTGGCCAGTTTGCACGAAGTCGTCGCCGGTCAGCGGTTGAAGTATCACCAGTACGAAGCCCGACACGCCACTTCGTACCAAGCCATTGTTCAAGATAAGAGAGTGGCTGCTCAAGTGCATTGGCTGTATCAGACGCGAGAGCTCGCAATGGTGTGATCCATAAAACCTGAAGGCCACGCCCATTCGTTTTTCGTGAGTGAATAAGGGCACCAAACCATGCAGCAAGCGTTTTGCCAGTCCCTGTTGGAGCATGAAGAAGTCCACTTTTGCCCTGTACGCATGCTCGCCAGACGTCTTCTTGAAATTGGAAGGGTTCCCAACCTTGCTGTCTGTACCAAGTCCGAATTGATTGTGTGTCTTCGTCAGCAAAAACGTCCTGCGTCAGTTTGCAGACAGAACTCTGTATGCTGCTCACGTGGATGTCCTTGGAAGTTCAGCCAATTCAATCATTTGTTTGATGTCTTTCAGGTGTCCAGCTTCATGGGGATGCTTGTCACGTCGCCAACGGGTGATCCTAGGAAATCGTACGGCGACTCCTGACTTATGACGAGTTGAGTTGGCTACTCCATCGAAAGCGAGTTGAAAGACAAGCGTTGGTTTTACAACACGGACGGGGCCATGTTTGTCTGTGGTTGTTGATCGTATGACTTTCTCGACTTCTGAAATCTCTTTGTCTGACAGACCTGAATAGGCTTTGGCAACTGGGACGAGTTGATCACCATCCCACACTCCGAGCGTATAGTCGGTGTGGAGGCCTGCACGACGACCATGGCCCGCTTGCGCATAAAGGAGTACAGCATCAATCTCGAGAGGGTCCGTTTTCCATTTCCACCAATCGCCTTTGATTCGGCCAGATTGATAGGCGCTCTTTTTCTTTTTGAGCATGAGGCCCTCGACTCCTCGACGGCGTGACATGTCTCTTGCTTCTGTCAGGGCCTCCCACGACGTACCTTTCACAAGTGGGGAGAAAAAAAGAGAGCATCTGTCTGGTCTTTTTTTCAAAATATGTTGTTGAACCGGATCAATCCAATCTTCAAATGAATATGAAACAAGAGTTTCTAGAAGTGATCTTCTTTTTGCGAGGGTTTCTTCTCGTAAGTCCTTAACATCTAACTCAAGCAGGTCATACGCAACGAAGACACAGGGGATCTCACTGAGCATTTTTTTAGTTACTCTTCTGCGGCTGGTGCGACGAGAAAGTGATGCAAAGGGTAGAAGTTGGTGATTACGAACGGCGAGTAATTCACCATCCAAAACAGTCCCTCTTGGAAGTGTACGAGCTGCGTCTGTTATTTCTGGAAATGCTTCATTGAGCAGTTCTTCTCCACGACTCCAGATAGATACATCATCGCCACGTCGTACCAGCTGAGCGCGTATGCCATCCCATTTCCATTCAGCCTGCCACTCAGTCACATTTCCAAGTGATGGCACCTGTCCCTCAAGTGGTGACGCTAAAAAAAAGGGATATGGGCGGCAATTGTCCGTATCATTTTCCTCCGGTAACAAGAGTTGAGAAAAGGCTTCAGCATTATCAATGGTGTTTCCCATCAATCGGTGTGCCATAACAGAAACGTCAACACCAGCAATTTCGGCTAACGCACGAGATACGAGCGTTTTTGAGACACCAACGCGGCAACCGCCGGTGAGGAGCTTATGCCAAACAATCCGCTCTCGTGCTGTAAGCGTTTGCCAGACTTCAAGGATAATGGCTTTCTTTTTGTGATTTTCCTTGGCCTCACCAAGCGCGTGAACGGTTGATCGAAAGTAAGTAGCGAGCCCATTATCTTTGATCAACACATCCTTTGTTGGAGGAGGTAATACAAGAGCAATTGTCTCAGCAAGATCACCAACATGTGCGTAAGACTCTTCAATCAGCCAAGATGGTACATCAGCAACCTCGGCTGCCCATTGCCGCAGAAGGGATAATGAGACGGCACGCTTCTGTTTGACACCAGATAATACGTTCACGGCAATAGCGGCATCTTCAGGATCTGCGGTCCGAAAGTAATCACAAAGTGCTTTTACTTTCTGATTGGTACTTGTTGTTTCGTCTAGTTTCCAATAGAGATCAGTGAACTGTTTCATGCTTGGCACGCTCTTATGATTCATCAGTCTGGGAGTCGTGATCATTCACATTGATTTCATTTGAAAAATCTGCAGCAAGTGTATCTGCATCAAAACCTTTTTCACGCAAGAAATGTGCTAGAGCATCAGTGAACCCATGCGTCACGAGAACTCTTTTTGCTCCGGTGGCTTCGACCGCTCTCATCAGTCCAGAAAAGTCAGCATGATCAGAGATGACAAATCCTCGAGCGAAGCCCCGACGCCGACGGATTCCGCGTAATAACATCCAGCCGGATGCCATGGCCTGTTCCGTTTCACCAAAAATTCTCAGCCAGCGACTACCGACAGTACTCGGTGGAGCAAGAATCATTGCTTTTCCGTTTCCCATGCGGCGAGCACCTGGGGGTACGCGGTCAATTGAAGGAAGACGGATTCCAGTTGCACGATATTGCTCAACCATTTTCATCACGGATCCATGCGCGATGATTGGACCAAGTGATGGTTCAAGAAGCGCAGCAATGCGTTGTGCCTTTCCGAGTGCATACGCAAAAATGACACTTGATTTACCAGCATTTTGGTTTGTCTTCCACCATGAATTTATTTCAGATGCAACAACGTTTGGATCGGGCCAGCGGTACACTGGTAGTCCAAATGTTGATTCAGTCACAAATACATCACACCGAACGGGATCGAATGAATGGCAGGTGTCATCATGATCAAGCTTGTAATCTCCTGTGACGACCCATGTCTGGCCAGCTGAGCTCACCCGAACCTGAGCAGAACCAAGCACATGTCCTGCTGGATGAAGTGAGACCTCAACGCCATTGATCGAGATAGTCTCACCATATCGAAGACAATCAATTGGGGCATGACTCTTTATTCGAGTTTGGAGTACCCGTTTTCCTGATGAAGCACAGAGATATCGATCACTTCCCGGGCGGGCATGATCTGCATGCGCATGCGTAATAATTGCACGCTTTACCGGTCGCCATGGATCAATATAAAAGTCACCCCGTTGACAGTAGAGTCCTGCTTGTGTGAGTTGCAGAAGATCAGGCATAAAAAGCTCCTGTAGTATTGGAGCCACATCTGCCTCGGTGATTAGCGATACGCTTGTGCACCAACTGCCGGGAAACGATAGCCACCAAATCCAAAAGGAGCGTAACTTGGCCAATCGCCTGGTTCGACCCCGGGGGGTGTTCCGTACATTTTCCACGTAGGAGTACGCGGAATCGTAGGTGGGACAAAGTATCGATTTCTGCGTCTCAAACCCGTTATGTAGGGGGAACGTCCCGGCTTATATGGGGCCTGTTTTTGTGGTGTACCGTTTGAAAGTGGTTTTGGATCCCCCATACGGCTGCGCGGCTGCGCGGCCATGGAAACAGACATGAATCCAGTGACACACAGGAAGCCGGCACAAACGATCAGTGTTTTTGGAAGAGAAAAATAAGTCATGGGTCAAAAAGCCTTATCGAAACCATAGATGTCATCGACGAACAGAATGGGGGTTCTGGTGAAAATGTCTCACGGCGCGGACTGTATCGTTTATTCGGAATGGTCGGTCACCGCTTTCTCTTGATCCCAGATGATTTTTAAGGGGAGTCCAAAAACCTTCTCAAAAAGTTGTGCCCGTCGCTCAGCCCCCCAGATATCGACTTGTGGCTCTGTTTCGGCACTCACTTTGAGAACAATACTTTTTGGTTCGACAAAAACTCTCACGTCCTTGACTTGCTGGGAGCGGCTGCGATCGAGTCCGCCCGCAAGGCGTAGTATTCCAGCCATCTGTTGAACACGTTTTTTTTCATCTGCGGAAAGACGCGAAAAATTTTCGTGTTTTCTTTTTGGTATAGCACCTCGATGGTACCGAGCGATGTTCGCAATGAGTTCGAGTTCATGGCCGCGGATTCCCGGAATCCGACTATTACGAATAAGATGATAGCTGTGTTTATGATGCTGATCGTAATTAATAATATAGCCAACATCTTGAAGTATTGCTGCCCATTCAAGCCGTTGTCTGTCTTCAGCATGCAGTCCGAATGGTTCAACTAACTGATCAAAGATCCTGGTCGCAAGTGTTGCTACAGTTCGTCCATGCTCAACCTCGCCGGAGCAGGTTGCAGCAAGTTTTTCAATGGCAGCATCTCGAAGCACAGGATCATCAACCGTACCACCGAGTGCCTCGTCGATCATCTCACGGACAAGTCCGTCCCGCACGCCTCGAGTATGAGTGATGAGCGTATTGACTCGGAAGCGTGTCATAAGAGCATCGATAATTGACAATCCTGCAATAATAATATCAGCACGATCGGGACTCATCCCTGCCACACTACGACGCGATTTGATGCTCATTTTCCGCAACTTATCAAGGAGGTGATGGATCTCAGCATGCGAGGCCTTGTAGCCAGCAACTGGCGTATTGCTCTCCTTCTTTGAGGCCATCAGAAGCTCAGCCAACGTTGTAAACGTCCCGCCACATCCGACCATAAAGTGTGGTGCAAAATGGGGTTTACTCGTTTCGCGTTTGAGGCAGTTTGTTATCGCCTGTTCCATGCGCCTGACATTTCTCAGATAGTTTTCGTTTTCTGCTTCCTCGCCGAGTCTAAATTCCTCAGTGAGACGAACGGCTCCGAGAGGTGTTGAAAAGATTGACTCAATGAGATTGCCAGTGCCGAAGACTATTTCAGTACTTCCGCCACCAATGTCAGCAACAATAAGATTTCGATCGTTGAGGTCAAATGCCCTTTGAACACTTGTAAAGGCAAGCTGTGCTTCACGTTCACCAGAAATAACTTCAACATCAAGGCCAACCTGTTCTCGAATGCGACGGCAGAACGCTGGTCCATTCTTGGCTTCACGTACAGCACAAGTTGCAATGGTTCGAAGACCACTTACTTGAAAGCCAGCAGCAATTTTCTTAAAGGTTCCAAGAACATGAATTGTTCGATCCATTGCTTCCGTGTCGAGTTGTCCTTCTGTAGAGACACTTTTTCCGAGTCGAGTCGGTTCCCTCTCTTCGTCAAGGATTCGATACACGCCTCCCCGTAGGGCCTCAGCAACTAATAGTCGAACACTATTTGATCCAATATCGATTGCGGCCAGACGACAGGCCATGTCGGCTGAAAGGTAAATCTGCTTTTCTTCTTTTTTCGCAGACTCAATCATGGAGGTCTTGGGCGTCTTTTCTTTCAAATCGCGTTTCTCCGATGCACAAGCCATAAAAATTACCAAAAAGTAAGATCTCCTTGATAATACCTTGGGATCGTTGATGAGGTGTGTAAACTCAAAGAAAAATCCATGACGTCACACTCACACGCGAAATCAGACCACCTTCAGCCTTGGATCGTCCATAGCACTTGCTATCGGGATGCCCCTGTCGATGGGTGTTGCCTCACGATAGGAAACTTTGATGGGGTGCATTGTGGCCATGCTGAGATTATTCGACGTCTCGTCACTGTAGCCGATGGTCTCGGCCTGCCTGCAGTTGCAATGACATTCGACCCACATCCAGCCTCTCTTGTTCGGCCGCACGCGGCGCCTCGGCCACTGACCACGATATCCAGGCGTGCTGAACTTCTCATGTGTCTTGGTGTAGATGTTGTTTTAGTCCAGCCAGTAAATCAAGCTTTTATTTCACTTTCTGCGGATACCTTTTTTGCCGACATTCTCTGCAGTCGTTTGCATACTCGAACAATCGTTGAAGGTTCAGACTTTCGGTTTGGAGCGAAACGTCAAGGAGACATACATCTTCTTGAATCGCTCTGCCAGCACTCGAAGATGGCGCTCGAAATTGTTCCGCCAGTCGTTGTAGGGGATATCCCTGTATCGAGTTCGCGTATCCGCGAACTGATCGTTGCAGGAAAAGTCGATGTCGCAGCATCTATGTCTACATCACTCTGCCGTCTGACAGGAACTGTAATTGAGGGAACTCACCGTGGACGTACCATAGGTTTCCCGACTGCGAATGTAGGTGCTATCTCGACGCTTATTCCAAAGGAAGGCGTGTATGCAGCGTTGGTCACCCTCGAAGGAAAGAAAGATCGTTATCCCGCAGCAGTTCACATAGGCCCAAATATTTCTTTTGGTGAAAACACATCGACAGTCGAGGCTCACCTGATTGACTTTTCTGGTGATCTCTATGGAAGTACGGTACACGTTGACTTCGTGGAGCGACTGCGTGACACTCGCAAGTTTACGTCAGTAGATGAGTTGAAATATCAGCTTGGTAATGATGTGTCACTCTCACGAAATATAACAGCAATGCTCAATGCTTCACTCGAAAGGAAACCATAATGCGTTTGGACTGGGCCTCTCTTCTCAATATTCTTCATTCGAGTGAGCGTATTTGCCTGACAAGTCATGTACGGCCAGACTGTGATGCTCTTGGAAGTGAGCTTGGTTTGGCTGGTATTCTTGAGTCTGTGGGTAAAAATGTGAGAGTTGTCAATGCACAGGCAACGCCAGCATCACTTCAATGGATTGATCCTAATCTAAAGCTTGAATCACTTGGTCAGGACGTCGTGGCTTCAGATCTTGCGGATCGTGATTTATTTATTGTTCTTGATACAAGTGCGTGGGCCCAACTGGGTGACATGGGCGAAGTGCTCAAGGCCCACAGGGATCGGGTCATTGTCATTGACCATCACGTCAGTGAGGATGATATTTGTGATCGCTGGTTCAAAGACACGGCAGCAGAAGCCACTGCACGCATAGTCTATGAAATTGGCCAACGGCTAAGAGTGTCTTTCACCCCAGAGATTGCGACGTCTATCTATTCTGGGCTTGTCACAGACACAGGTGGATTCCGTTTTCCATCGGTATCTGGTGAGACGTTTCGGATTGCCGCACGTCTTGTCGATTCTGGTGCAAGTCCTCCTTTCATTTACCGTGAACTGATGGAACAGGATTCACTCGCGCGACTTCACCTCATTGGACAAACGTTGCTGAGTGCCACAACATCACATAATGGAGCCGTGATTACATCCTTGGTAAGGCAGGCTGATATTCAATCGGCTGGA
>CAXFJI010000129.1:0-7204 GCA_964003275.1 uncultured Planctomycetaceae bacterium | reverse complement strand
GGAGGGAACCCTTGGCCAGCGGGCGCGTCGCCGTCTTGCTTCCCATGAGGATTTTGAGGACTTACTCGTCCTGTGTGGGGCATGTCGTCAGGGGTATGTTCGAGGTGGTGCATATCGGTGTGTCGAGGAGACGATCGAGGTCCTGCGAGGCCTGGACGCTGGCATGCCAGAGAACTGATTTTCCCGGGTGAACGATTTGCACGTGCAAGAAAGCTCTGGTCTCCACCGGGTAGGAGTATGCCCAGCATTCTCAGAGAGACACGCTAACGAACCACACGTGCACCACCGCCTCGCATTACTTTTTCCACTTCCTTGCGCGTGGCCATCGAGGTATCACCGGGTGTTGTGGAAGCAAGGGCACCGTGTGCAGCACCATACTCAACTGCCTGCTGCGGATCATTGAATTCAAGAAAACCAAATGCCAGTCCGCTTGCAAAACTATCGCCACCGCCAACACGGTCAAGAATTTCAAGTTCGCTATATTTCCGGCTGTCAAAGAATGTGCCGTCATGCCACAAAATGGCCGACCAGTCATTCTTCGTTGCTGTGATGACCCGCCGAAGCGTTGTCGCAGCTACCTGAAAATTTGGAAATGCTGCCACGGCCTGCTCAATCATCTGTTTGAAGGCACCTGATTCGATTTCACTAATCGATTCATCGACGCCCTCAACCTCGAACCCAAGCGATGCTGTGAAATCTTCCTCATTTCCGATCATGACATCAACATGTTTGGCAATCTCACGATTCACCTCTCGAGCCTTGTCGAGTCCGCCAATACTCTTCCAGAGACTTGGTCGATAGTTGAGATCATAGGACACAATCGTTCCATGCTTCTTGGCAGCGGAGACCGCTTCGATGGTCAGTGCAGCTGTTGTTTCAGACAGTGCTGCAAAAATGCCACCAGTGTGAAACCATCGTACGCCATCCTCGCCAAAAAGCTTTTCCCAGTTAATGTCGCCAGGCTTCAGTTGACTGGCTGCCGTGTTTCCACGGTCTGGATTTCCTACGGCACCGCGGATGCCGTATCCGCGTTCTGTAAAGTTCAGTCCATTTCGGACCGTGCGGCCCATGCCATCGTCATCTCGCCACACGAGATAATCTGTGCAGACGCCACCCTGCAGAATGCAATCTTCAATCAGATGACCAATTTCATTGTCCACAAATGACGATACAACGGCGGTCTTGAGTCCAAAGCATTTGCGAAGTCCTCGTGTGACGTTGTATTCCCCGCCGCCTTCCCATGCCTGGAAATGACGAGCGGTTCGAATCCGGCCTTCACCAGGATCAAGACGCAGCATGATCTCACCCAAGGAGACTGCATCAAACAGACAGGAATCATGTGACTTGATTGGCAAAGGCATCAGACGTCCTTTCAAGAACAGGAGGTGAATACGGAAGAGGATATCGTGGAAGTGTCGATGAGGCTATGCAGTTGGCAGGCTATCGAGATCGAGGAGTGGTTCTCCTGCTTCTGAGGCAATGTCATTCAATGCCTTGACTTCCGCAGAAGAGAAAAGCAAACCCCCTGCAGCATCTGTGCGAGACGCGAAGTCTGCCTCAAGCTGGCCAGGCAAGAGGCATTGGTCATTTCCATGCCCGAGAATATCCTCTACCACAGCTTTCATATTCTCTGCCTGAGATCTTCCCTGAACGAATGATCCTGCGGAAATCGAATCTGGGTGAATCACCTGAAAAAAGAACCCACAGGACTGTTTTTCTCCAGAAACCGGTGATCGGCTCCGAATCGTAGGCAGTGATCCGCCAATCAGTGCTGCAAAGATTTCGTTTATTAGGGCAAGACCATATCCCTTGTGGGCACCAAAAGGCACCAATGAAACGGCTTCATTCGGATCGGTCGTTGGTTGTCCAGACTTGTCGACTGCTGCGCCGGGAGGAAGCGGCTTTCCCTCCCGCTGGAACTGTTGTACGCGTCCCATGGCAATCACCGATGTCGCCCAGTCAATCACAATTGGAAAGCCCACTGCATCTGTTGTTGGGAATCCCCATGAATGCGGATTCGTGCCAAGCGTTGGAAACACTCCACCGAAAGGCACAACCTCCGCAAGAGATGCCGTGCAGTTTGTGTAGGCAATATAGCCTCGTCTCGCCGCTTCCATGACGTAGCCACCGCCCCAGAGATAATGGAACGCATTGTCGACTGAAACGGTTCCCGTACCGTGCTGATCGGCCAGTTCGATACACCGGTCGATGGCTTCCCATGCAACGGCCTGTCCAAGCTTTTTACCAGCGTCCCACACCTCTGCTGCATCAAAACGAGTAGGGATCTTTCGTATGTCTGCGTTGGGCACGCAGCCGCCCACCTTTGAGCCAAACAAGTCATCAAGGTGGACTGCCTTGATGGCGTTATGTGTGCGAATGCCGTGACGTGTAGCACTTGTTGCTAACGTCGCAGCATGGTGAGCTTCCGATGCAGAAAACCCTCTGGCCGTATATGCGGCACGCACTATGGATTCATGAGATGCAATTGGAACAACATGGAAAGTTTCAGACATCGGAACCTTTGGTTTCTGCAAGAAATACGAGTGGATGTGTTACAGGCGATGCCAATAGTCAGACCACTTTCTGAATAGGGACATCGGGATTGACCTGGGCAAGTGGTTGTTCACCATGCATGGACCGAACAAGATTCGTGACGGCAGCCATCGCCTGGCGCTGCACGCTCTCAAGCGTGCGAGAACCGATGTGTGGTGTGACAATGCAATTGGGAAGACGCGTCAGTGGGTGATCAGCTGGTGGTGGCTCGTGATCAAGTACGTCAGTGCCATAGGCACGCACACGACCGTCTGAAAGAGCAGCGGCCATGTCTGACGTGTGGACAATCTCACCACGGGCGCAATTAAGGATCACAACGTCTGGCTTCATGAGCGCAATGGTTTCATGTCGAATCATGTCTCGGGTGTCTGGAGTGAGATTTGTATGAAGTGACAAATAGTCCACCTGTGAAAAAAGGGATTCAAGCTGTTCGGCACGCTCAACTCCATTCTCAGATGCAAAAGCTTCGTCCCAATACACATCGAATCCAATTGGATGCATGCCGAATGCTCGAGCGCGTTTTGCGACTTCCTTCCCAATTCGCCCCATGCCGACGATGCCAATTGTCTTGCCAAGAAGCTCACGTCCGGTTTTTCGTTTCCAGCCACCAGTGCGAGTTGAGTCCGTATGCAGTAGGAGATGCTTCTCAATTGCAAGGAGCAGAAGAAATGTATGTTCTGCAACTGTGGTGTGATTGACGCCAGGTGTAAACAATAATGGTATGCCCAAGGCAGTACATGCCTCGACATCAATCTTGTCGACACCGATGCCATATTTGCTGAGGACTTTGAGTCTCGGGAGAGCTTTTTCAAGAACGGCCTTTGTGATGAGATCATCTCCACAGATATAGCCGTCAATCTCACCAACGGCATCAAGCGTGTCTGCTTCTGACAGTGGGCCGCGGGCAGTTACTATTTCCCAGCCGGTGTCAGCAAGTGCCTGATGGTGGTCGCCTGGGGTGTCCTGAAACGAGGTTGTGGTAATAAGTATGCGAGTCATAAAGAATGTGGTGGGGGCGGTGGTAGGAAAAACACTAGTTTAGTGGTGTTTCTCGCAAAGGGAATGACTGCCGCGCATTTGGGAGATGATTCACATTTGATTCTGTTGTACAGTGCATTTTCTCCTGTTTGAGTCTTCCTGAAAGGAAAATGGTATTCCTATGATCCGAAGTCATCGCGATTTTCACTATGTGAAGTGGAGCATTTTATCTGCCGTGCTGGTCGCTGTAGTGAGCCCATTACGAGCTGCTTCGTCCACAGAACAGCCAAATATTGTTATCGTCATGGCTGATGACCTTGGTTGGAACCATGTTGGTGTCGACAAGCCAACATTGGGAACGGCACCTGCCGTCTATCAGACACCGAATCTGGCTCGCCTTGCATCGCAGGGACTGAGTTTTCCGTTTGCCTATGCACAGCCGAATTGTGCACCCACACGAGCGGCAATGCTCAGTGGCCAGTATGCACCGAGGGTTCATAATGATGTGTACGTGGTTCAAAGCCTGAACCGGTTTGGCCGCGGTGGAGTCTCAAAGCAGGATGCACAATTTGATGGGCCACCCCAACATGAAGATGTTGCGGTAGAAGCAATCACGATCGCCGAAGCACTCAAAAAGAATGGATATGCTACAGCCCACATTGGAAAATATCATGTCGGCGGGCACAGCGGACCTGAAACACTACCTGAGAATGTTGGTTTTGACATTAACATTGGTGGCTTTCAGCAGGGGCATCAACCTACCTGTTTCGCATCACGCAAGGACGACCAATGGACATTCAAAGGTGTTGGTCGGGGTGACTTTGATCGCTGGGGTGAGCCGTACGACAGTGCCTATCTTTCTCGACGTTCCCTGCCGACGTCATTGCTTGGGACGCCAAAACATATTTGTGATGCTGTCGGTGATGCAGTGGAAGAAACAGTCAGCAGGCTTACGGCAGCCGATGCGCCATTTTACATGCAGGTGCATACCTACGCTGTTCATGGTCCCGTCAAGGCACGTCCGGATCTCAAGCAGCAGGCACAATCACGGGCAGATGGCCAACGGAAGGCAGAGTACCTTGGCTTTATTTGTGGAGTCGATGAAATTCTGGGCCGTCTGATTACTCGTCTGGAGGATCCAAATGGAGATGGCCGCACATCAGACTCAGTGCTTGAGAAGACAGTTGTCTTTTTCACCTCTGATAACGGTGGAACCCATGCCACGAATGTTCCATTGTCAGGTGAGAAGGGCATGTTTGCTGAAGGGGGTATCCGTGTCCCACTTGTTGCGTACTGGAAGGGTCATATTCCTGCAGATACTGTAAGTGATCGAATGGTGCATGCAGTCGACTACTATCCCACCTGCCTGGCACTGGCTGGCAATACATGGAAGCCATCATCCGATACACATCCGCTTGACGGAGAGTCCTTTGCAGATGAATTGCTCGCTCCTGGTACGCATGAAGATCGTGGCCCGATCTGCTATCTCTTTCCAGGCTATCTCGATCGTCGTGCTCAGCCAGGCGCATGGATCATCGATGAGGTTGATGGAAAGCGATATAAAGCCTGGTATGACTATGAGGATGACGTGTGGTCGTTATTCTCGATTCGTGACGATGTCGGTGAAAAGAAAAACCTTTCAACAAAAAACAAAAAGATTTTGTATGCGTTGGCTGGTCGCCTTGATGCGTGGCTTACAAACAGTCATCCAACATGGCAGCCGAAGTATCCGATTTCTCGGCGAACACAAAAATCAGCTGGAAAGCCACCGCTGCCAGAATGATCTCATATCAGCACTGGATCACAGTGGATGCACAGAGGTTCTGCTGAACATTACCCGTGGGAAACGTCACCATGAATAGGCATGTCTCAATCTTCACGACATGGATCATTATTGCGGTCCAGGGCATTGTCTTTGGGGAGGAGCAACCACACGAACTCAAAGGGGATCAGCACCCGGTTATCCCACTGTGGGTCCATGGAGCACCAGGTTTTGAAACGCGCCGCGACGAACCGGAGCAGGTTGATGGTTGGAGTGTCACAAATATTCACAATCCTTCGCTGACGGTTTTTCTCCCGGAGAAGCAGAAGGCAAACGGTGTTGGGATTATTGTTGCACCGGGTGGAGGCTTGAGAAAGCTTGGTGTTCGGGGAGGTGGTGAGGAGCCAGCCGCCTTTCTGGCTCACCATGGCTATACGGCATTTGTCCTCAAGTACCGGCTCTCTCGTCAGCCGGGCGTTCCATATAAATTTGAAGAACACGTTCTGCAGGATGGACAGAGAGCCGTTCGGCTCGTCCGGCACCGAGCAAAAGAGTTTGGCATTCAGCCCACAAAGATCGGCATGCTTGGTTTTTCAGCCGGTGGCGAGGTTGTGTCGATCACCTGCTACAAGCCAGGGGAGGGTGATCCTAAGGCGGAGGATCCTATTGACCGTGAGCATGCCAAACCGGATTTCCAGATGCTTGTCTATCCAGGTCCCGTTGGCATTCCCTCAAAACTTCCGTCCGATTCCCCTCCGGCCTTTATGCTGATTGCAGCTGACGATCCTCACACAAGTGTACTCCTCAACCTCATGCATCGATTTCGTGAGATTGGCGTTGATTATGAGGCACACATCTTTGCCCGAGGAGGTCATGGCTTCAGTATGGGGCAACGGTCACAACGTCAGAGCATTCAGCACTGGCCTGATCGTATGCTGGACTGGCTTCATGATGAAGTATTGGAGTCAATTCCAAAGTAGACGTCAGGAAAGAATGTGTCAGCGCCTGCGCATGTGCTGACGCCTCATTTCGTTCTGTAGATCGTCACGTCATCCACGACAGCATTTTTAGGAACGGCAAGACGCAGGAGTCGTTTCGTTGGGTGCGCAATGCCCGGAGAATGAAACGCTCCAATCGCTTGTCTATCAATGGTGAGACTCAGGGTGTCACCCGTGACGGTCACAAGAAGATCATGCCATTGGTTCACGCTGGTGGTGTGGTTCAGCTTTTTTGATTTGCCGACAAGAGCCTGTTTCTGTTCCTGTGTCAGTACTTGTTTTTCTGTACGAGCCGTACGAATATCAATCCGCATATTGCCTGTTTTGAGATCAGTGAGCTCTACTTTTTTCGGGCTAATCTTCACCACGAATAGATGCCCGGCATGAACGCCCTTGAATGAAAGGTCTGCGAAGTTCAGCCCCAGACTATCTTGTGGGCTCTCAAGTTTGAATCGAAGTGCAACGGCACCATCAGTAAATGCCATTGGGTGTGTTACGGATACACCATGGTCAGCACGAGGGCTGATAAAAATCCGCATGGTGCCGTCCTTCAGATCAACTTGCTTATCTCCCTGTGCCCGAGAGTTACTATTGGTACCCCAACCGTTTCCAGGTTCATCTGTTTTCTCTTGGGATTCCGTACGTTCAAAGTCATCTTCAAAAATGATCTGACCAAGGTCAGCAGCACAGACAAGTTGTCCGGTGATCATGAAGAGAATGATACAAAAGGAACGGTACATAAAGACCTCCTGCGGGAATACATGTGGTGAGATTCATCAGAAAAGTATGTTGAGTCTCACAATTTTTTCTACTGGGAGAGGTTCTTTCTGTCGTGCAGTTGTATTTTGGGTGTTCTTCAGTCCGTCGGCGGTGATGCGACACTCTTTATTTCACTTAGCGATGGAGGAGAAGA
>CAXFJI010000128.1:0-7248 GCA_964003275.1 uncultured Planctomycetaceae bacterium | reverse complement strand
TTGACAAGGAATGGGCGTATGGTCTTCGTGCTTCAGTTGTGATGCCTCTGCCATATTCACAGCTTGATAATTATTTTGAATCGCAGACATTAGGTAAAAAAATTCCTTGGTATCAACGCTATTGGACGGTAACGCCCTATCGAATAAAAAATGAATTGCAGCGAGCAGTCCATAGGCACTTTACATTTCAGCATGCGAAAAGAAGAGCACGTCAGATGGTCAATGGTGCTTCTTGTTCGTAGTGTCTAGTACTCTTCACAATCGGGCAAAAGTGCGTTCCTTAGGATTTGCGCTGGGTGAAGGGCGATTCGTCCCGTGCCATCCTTGATCTGGTGGCGGCAACTTGTCCCTGTCGCAGCAATAATCGTCTCTGGTGGTGCATCACGAATGGTTGGGAGCAGTACAAGTTCTGCGATTTTCATCGAAAGATCATAATGTTCTCGTTCGTAACCGAATGCACCAGCCATTCCACAGCATCCGCTTTGGATACGAGTCACGGTATATGCACTTGGAATTGCGAGAGCTTCTAGAGACGTGTTTGCGGATGACAATGCCGTTTGGTGGCAATGTGCATGGAAAAGAATATTACAAGGAGTTTGTGTGAATTGATTTGCATGAATGTGTCCACGGTGAAGAGCCTCAACAAGAAACTCCTCGAGCAGGAATGTGCGGGTCGCCAGTAATTTTGCTGCTGCATAAAGTTGCGTTGGAACAAGGTCGGGGTATTCATCCCGAAAGGTAAGAAGGGCAGAGGGCTCGATGCCGACTAAGGGCTCCTCATCACTGACACACGAGGAGAGCCTTTCGACGTTGCGTATGGCAAGTTCTCGTGCCTGGCGAACAAAGCCCTTCGACAGTTGGGATCGCCCGCTTTCGGTATGAATGGGATAGATTTCATAGCCAAGTCTCTCAAGTAGTTCAATTGCTGCAATGCCTATCGCGGTATCAAGAGAAGATGTGAATTCGTCACATAACAGGTAAATACGTTTCGTATGTTTTTCCAGGGTCTGCGGCTGGGGTCGAGCCTTAAGCCATCGTGCCAGATTCCTTTGTGGCAACTTTGGCATTGACCGATAGGGAGATAGCCCAAGGGCTTTTTTGAAGCAGGAGGCAATGCCTGGCGTTTGAGTCAGAAAGTTATAGAGATACGGGACATGTGATGCCCACCGAAGCGCTTGATACGATTGTGCAAGTATCTTTGATCGTAGAGGAGCGCCGTTGATGTCATAAAATTGTTGTTCCCATTCTGCTTTCATCCTAGCCATATCTACATTTGATGGACATTCGCTTTTGCATGCCTTGCAGGAAAGACACAAATCCATTACCTCAGCAATCTCTGGCTGGGACCAGGGCTGATCGGGATGGTGCGTGAGCGCCTGGCGAAGGATATTGGCCCGAGCGCGTGTCGAGTGTTGTTCATCTCGGGTGGCCATATAGCTCGGACACATTGTTCCACCAATAAGATGTGTCTTTCGACACTGCCCGACGCCGGTACATTTTTCTGCGGCACGGACAATGCCCCCTGTGTCACGAAATTGAAATGTGGTTGGCTGCTCTTGCGTCGGTGCATCTGCATTCACCCGAAGGTGTGAGTCCATTGGCGGTGTCTGTATGATTTTTCCCGGATTGAGTATTCCCAGAGGGTCAAAGAGATGTTTTACATGTTCAAAAAGTTTGAAACATTCGGTTCCGACCATTGTGGGAATAAACTCGCCTCGCAGTCGTCCATCACCATGTTCGCCGCTCAGTGATCCTCGGAATTTCTTCACGAGATGGGCAACATCAGTTGCAACATCACGGAACATCTTCAATCCCTCTTTTGTATGAAGATTAAAGAGCGGCCGCAGATGCAGTTCTCCAGCACCAGCGTGGGCATAATGCACACAATCCACGCCATACTTTTTCTGGAGGAGCAGATCGAATGCATGGATGTATGCAGGAAGGTCTTGGACAGCAACCGCAGTGTCCTCCACGATCTCCCTTGGCTTGTTATCACCGGGGAGATTGTTCACGAGGCCCTGGCCCGCGCGTCTTAATTCCCAAACACAGTTGCCGTCATCACCAAAGAGCCGTGGATAGGCATAGCCAAGATTGTGATTTCGAAGTTGCGTTTCGATGTGATTGAAGGTCTTCTTGATCAGTGAAGGGTCTTTGTTACGTACCTCTACCACAAGTACAGCACCAGGGTCACCAATAACAAAACGACGGTTGCGAGACTGTTCTAGATTATTCTTTGTACAATCAAGAATCTTTTGATCGATTAGTTCACATGCTGTTGGCTGAACGTTGACCTTCTGTAGGCACTGCATGATGAGTACTGTGGACTCAAGGGCTTCTGAGACAGTCGTGCAATGAATGCATACGAGGGCCCCAGGTGGTGGTTGTGGAATGAGAGAGAGTTCATATTCAACTCCGATGAAGAGCGTCCCCTCGGAGCCTGCAAGGAGTCGGCAAAAATTAAAGTCCTGAGAATAGTCTGAGCTAAAACATGAGGCGTGCATGAGTGCATCTAATGCGTATCCGGTATTTCGGCGCGTCACCTCTGGCTTTGGAAATGACTCGGCGATCAACTGACGGGTAGCCTCTTGAGAGAGCAAATGGAACATCTCACGATAGAGTCTGTTCTCTAACGACGCTGCAGGCTGTTTGCAAATGGCGTTGATCTGATCAGTGGTGCAAGGACCGAAGGTGACCTCAGACGAATCAGCAAGAAACCCCCGTGCACTATGGAGATGATCTCGTGTGGTGCCGTATGCGATCGAATTTGACCCGCAGGAGTTATTTCCAACCATTCCTCCAATCATCGCCCAATTAGCCGTGGAGGTCTCTGGGGCAAAAAATAATCCATATGGCATGAGGTACTTATTCAGTTCATTGCGTACAACTCCTGGCTGCACACGTACTCGTCGTTTTTCAACGTCGAGTGAGAGAACGCGATTCATACATCGTCCAAAATCGATGACGATTCCGTTCCCGACAACTTGCCCAGCGAGTGATGTGCCAGCCGTTCGTGGAATAAGTCCAATATGATGTGACTGTGCAAAGCGGATCAGTTCCTGGACGTCACGGTCTGTTTCTGGAAATGCAACAGCAAGTGGTTGCTCTTGATACTCAGAAGCATCTGTTGCATATAGAGAACGGACGAGATTATCGGTGAGAAGCTCCCCCTGTAGCTTGCGGTGCAGAGATGCAAAATCTGAAGCATTCATAAGTTGTTATTCTGACAGATCGGCCACTATACGAATGATTAATCTGTTATTGTATAGCACGAATGATGAGAGTGAGGCCATTCCTTACGAACTCATTCAACTTCACGAAGTGCAGGAGGGAGAAAACTGATGTCGGTGACGCAGAGCAAATCCCTGGATGTTAAGTTATCCCGAATCCTCGCTGATCCTCACTGTCGCGACTTTATTCTGGCGGACGCGAAAGATGCAGATATGGCTTTTGGTCTTGCTGCTCCGGGTCGTCTTCCAGAGAGCGTTTCTGGCGGCCGAGTCTTTCGATCGATTGAGGAATATAGAGACAGCATAAGAGAAATCGTTGAGCATGAACTTGTTGATATCATGCTCATGAGCGGGAGCACCAGTAGCTGTCTTGCGGTCAAGGAGTCACTCTTTGAGTCGTCTTCCGTGACGCCGGCCGTACGAATGAACGATACGACTGATATCTGGCTTGCGACTGGAACCGGCAGCTACCGGGAACAGCCAGCGCTTCCATTCTCAACGATAACAATCTCTCAGGCGCAATACAGCAGTGTCCTTAAGCCAGAGGGTATCACGCCAAAAGTGGATCTCGGGCTGTTTTCAATAACACTCAACGGAGACTCGCAATTAGACAAAGATATGTTAGATGCCTACCGGGCTTTTCGTCTTTCGGCGGAACAGGAAGGCTTCAGGCATTTTCTTGAGGTGTTTTATCCCAATGCTCTTGATCGTGTGCATGACCGGATGTCAGAAGCACCAAAAGATGTTAATCGTTTTCTCGCCGATCATGTTGTTCGACTTCTTGCTGGTGTGCCGAGTTCTGGACGGCCGCTGTTTTTAAAGATGCCGTATCTCGGTCCTGAGATTACGGAACAGTTGGTTGCATACGACCAGTCCCTCATCGTTGGTATTCTTGGTGGCGGGGCTGGTACGACCCACGATGCATTTGCGCTCGTTGCTGACGCAAAGAAGCATGGAGCCCGTGTTGCATTGTTTGGGCGGAAAATCAACGCAGCAGAGTGTCAAAGTACATTTCTGCACTTTTTGCGAGCTGTGGCAGATGAGGAGTTACTACCAGATGTGGCTGTTAAGGAGTATCATAAGAAGTTGAAGTCTATGGGAATTCCTTCATGCCGTTCACTCGACGATGATCTTGTGCTGCATCCATTTGGGAACGCATGATCCGTACAATGCGTATGTCTTGGAAGAAGTGCATCAAAGAAAGAGGACACAGTTGCTATGAAACGTATACGGCGTTCTGATCGAACCTGCACGTCACACCCTCACACAACAACTCGACGTTCCTTTTTAGGAACAACGACAGCGTTGGCTACATGTGCTGCCTCACAGCGCGTGAGTGGACAGACCGTGCTTCCTGCCGTCCATGCTGCAGGGACGGATGAAATTCGTATTGCTCTCATTGGCTGTGGTGGTCGAGGGGCTGGCGCTGCCGCCGATGCAATGTCTGTCCCAAGCACTCCTGTCAAGCTTTATGCCATAGCAGATATTTTTGATCAGCAAATCACAAACAAGCGAAAGGGCCTCACTAATCAATTTAAGGAACGCGTGAACGTTACCGATGATCGCTGCTTTGTTGGCATGAATGCCTATCGTCATGCGATTGATAGCCTCCGACCTGGGGTGGATATTGCAGTTTTTGCCACGCCTCCTGCATTTCGGGCAACTCATTTTGCCTACGCCATCGAGCGGGGGGTCAATGTATTCATGGAAAAGCCTGTTTCTATTGATGGTCCTAGCACTAAACGGATTCTTCAATTGGCAAAGGAGGCGGATGCTCAGGGACTCAAAGTTGGTGTTGGATTAATGTGCCGTCATAGTGTTGCACGTCGGGAACTCTTTGACCGATTGCAAAATGGTGAGGCAGGTGAATTGCTGTCCTTTCATGGATATCGAGAGCATGGACCGGTGATGCCTATGGACCTGTACCCTGGTCCACCGAGTGATATGACGGAACTCTTTTGGCAATGCAAACGTTTTCATAACTTTCTTTGGGCGAGCGGTGGCGTTTTTAGTGATTTTTATGTTCACCATGTTGATGAAGTATGTTGGATGAAAAATATGTGGCCGATACAAGCCGAGGCGATCGGAGGGCGACATTTTCAAGGAAAGATCAACGACCAAAATTTTGATAGTTATGGTGTTGAGTGGACGTTTGCTGATGGGACAAAGTTCTTTTATTCCGGTCGCACCATGAAGGGATGTGAGAAAAAGTTTGGTGTTTTTGGTCAGGGTTCAAAGGGAGCCTTTACTATTTCAGCACGTGGACATTCGCCTGCTAAATCGACGATCTATAAAAGTGCATCTGCCAACGCGGACAATATACTCTGGACGGCACAACAGCCAGAAAAGAGCCCCTACCGAATTGAGTGGGAGGATCTCGTAGCTGCAGTGATTGATAACACACCCTATAACGAAGCTGTTCGTGGTGCTGAAGCGAGTCTTGTAACAGCAATGGGTCGATTCGCGGCACACACCGGAAAGAGTGTGACATTTGATGAGATGCTTGCATGTCCAGATGATCTTACGAGTGGTGTCACATCACTCAACGATCAATCAGGTGCTATCGTTCAGATGAATGAGGACGGTCAGTATCCAACCCCAATGCCAGGTCGGTTTAAGTTTGAATATCGCAGCTAGGGCATTGAAGGCGAGTTGGGGCGTGGATGTGGCGCGACTTGATACTCTGAGGCGAGTGCCCGAAAGGATTTTACTGACGCATCACCGTTGAATGAAGATCCGATTTCCTCTTGGAGAATATGGCCGACAGCGTCTGCTGCATCTGAGGCAGCCTGAGCGTCAAGAAACAGCCAGCGTGAGCGTCGAGCGAGAACATCTTCCACAGTCCGTGCATACTCGTGGCGGACCGCAAATCGTACCATTGCCTCACTGAGACCTGGTAAGAGTTCGTGATTCGATCCAGGCAAGGCGAGAACCTGTTCGATCTCACTTCCGTAGAGATGTAAACCGGGTGGATCGGCTAAAGATATGTTCGGTGCCTTGGGTGATGGTGAACCAACGAGTCGGAGTGTCTTTGTCACTCCAGGTGTTTTCGATGGAAGGAGGTTGTGAGAGAAACACGCTAAGAGAACGTCCTCTGCCATGGCTCGGTACGTTGTCCACTTACCTCCTGATACCGTGACAAGACCATGTTCAGACACCCGAATAATGTGTTCGCGTGAGATTTGCTTCGTGTCAGTGTCATTGTGATGAGGCTTTTGGACCAGAGGGCGCAGGCCAGCCCAGGCAGCACGAATGTCAGAACGTTGCGGTGCGTGTGCAAGATATCGTGATGCCTCCTCAAGGATAAAGTCAATTTCCATTGGAAGAGGTCGTGGTTCAACCGGAAGATCATCTCTTGGAATATCAGTTGTTCCAAGAATCACCTTTCCCATCCAAGGCACTGCAAACATCACACGCCCGTCTGTTGTTTTTGGGACCAGTAGCGCTTGCTGTGATGGAAAAAACGATCGATCCACTACAATATGCGCACCCTGGCTTGGCGCGAGTGTTTTCATGGCACAGGGATCATCCAAGCGGCGGACGGAGTCAGCCCAAACACCTGCTGCATTCACAACGCATTTTCCACGTATGGAAAAAATACGCTTCGTTTCCTGATCTTCTACTACAACACCTGTGATATGACCATGTCCACGTGGAGAATCAGCTTTCAGGAAATTGGTCACACGACAATAATTCAGCACTGTTGCACCAGCTTGGATGGCTGTGCGCGCCAGAGCAACAGATAATCTTGCATCATCGAATTGGCCATCCCAGTAACGCACTCCTCCGCAGAGTTTGTTGTGCTGGATCTGTGGTGACTCTTGCAGCAATGTCTGTCGAGAAACATAACAGGTTTTACCAAGGTGGCTCCCTTTGGCGAGAGCATCATACAACGCCAATCCGGTGCGATAGATGGGTAAGTCCCAGGCACACCCACGAAAGCCATAGCCGGGGACAACAAACGGTAGTGGCTGAGCCAAATGAGCGGCATTATCAAGGAGAATCTGACGCTCTCGTAGTG
>CAXFJI010000127.1:0-7282 GCA_964003275.1 uncultured Planctomycetaceae bacterium | reverse complement strand
GTTATTTTGGGGGAATCTACCGGCTTGGGGGTGTGTAGCGGTCACAGGATGTATCATAGGTAGAGGCAGGTGGTGGAATACGAAGGCAGGTGGCTGTCAGATTTGAGTCACATTGACCTAGCAGCCGATCAAATTCTAGTCTGTTCCTTAGGAAAATGAGGGTGCGAGATGGATATTCTCGGCAAGATTTTTGTGTTTGCAGTGTTTATCATGAGCCTTGTGTTCATGAGTTTCGCTGTTGCGATCTTTGCATCTCACACAAATTGGAAAGCAGAAGCTGAACGGTTAGAACAAAGCTTAAATGCTGACAAAGCAAAGCGTGGTCTCCTTCTCGAGACAATCGACGGCCTGCAAGAAAAGGTAGCCAATTCCGAGGCAGAGCGTGATCAGGTTGTCGCAAAACTTCAGTATGCTCTTGCTGAACAAAGTACAGAATTAAAGGATCTAAAATCCAAAAGAGATGACCTTGTGGCAAAGGCAACAGAGGCCATTAATGAATTGAGTGTTGTGCAAGCTGAATTAAAACGAGCAACGGACAATGTTGAAGAACTCCGGGAACAAGTTCGGAGTCAGCAGATGAAGGTCGATGAGCAGATCGGTGAAGCTGTTAAGATATCTGCAGAACTTCATGAAAAGCAGTCAACGCTTGCCATTGTTGAGGAGCGGAAGGCACAACTTGAGAAACAACTTGTAAATGCTCGAAGGCTTTTGAAACAATTTGGTTTAGCGCTCGATAGCATGCCCAAAGACAGTGAGGAGTTTCCAACAGTTAATGGTGTTGTTACGGCTGTAGTTGACAATGCAGTCGAAGTATCTCTTGGTGGTGATGATGGGTTACAGATGGGGCATGTATTGGAACTTTATCGTAATGATCAATATGTCGGTCGAGCTGTTGTTAAATCTGTGAAACCAGATCGTGCCTTTGCAATTATTCAAAAAGAATATGCACGAGGCATTGTGCAGAGAGGCGATCGCTTCACCACTCGACTAAGAAAAGCAGCATAGTTGTGGTGAGGCACAATCCGTAGTATTGAGTAAGACAATGGATGATGAGCAACAACAAGTAGACCAGCCTCGGGCGCCAATGAATGTTTACACTGGGATGCTCGCTATGGCATTTGTTGCAATCACTATTGCTTGCATCATCTTGGCCGTTGATCTTTTCTATCGTGGACTTCCGTTGAAACCGTAACCAGATGTTTGCATGGCTACGTCAACGCAGGCGACGTGCTCTTCGTGAACAGCCTTTTCCGTCTTCCTGGGACGGTTTTATGAGGCGGAATGTCCAACAGACGCATTGGCTAGATGAGTCTGAGCGTCAGTATCTGCGGGAGTGGATGGCTGTTTTTATTGCGGAGAAGTGTTTTGAGGGTTGTGGTGGCCTTGTCGTTACAGATGAGATTCGAGTGACCATTGCTGCGCAGGCGGGAATCATTGTACTTGGATTTCAGAATGAGTATTTCGATGCCCTTCAGTCTGTCATTGTGTATCCGACTGATTATATTGCGTCACGATCGATACCACTTCGTGGAGGTGGCGAATTAGCATGGCAAGAAGTGCGGCTTGGTGAGACATGGTCTGGAGGAAGTGTTGTTTTGGCATGGTCTCGTGTGCTTGAAGGAGGGCGCCAGCAGAAGGGCTGTCGTAACGTTGTGTTCCATGAATTTGCCCATCTGGTTGATCTTTTTGATGGGATGATAGATGGAATTCCTCTGCTTGAGGGAGATCGTAAGGGGTGGGCGATGGCTTTCTCGAAATGCCAACTCGATTTTGAAAATGCTTTAGCAAACAAAGAGCCAACCGTTCTTGATGCTTATGCTGCTGAAGGACCGTCAGAGTTTTTTGCCGTTGCCACGGAGTGTTTTTTTCAAGATCCTCACAGACTTGCCAATCATGATGACAAATTATATGAACTGATGACTCTCGCGTGGCGACAAGATCCGAAGAGTCGATCACCTATTCAGCAGGATGGCTAAGGCTGCTGTTCTTGTGGGTTTTCGCCGTTGGTGGCTGTATTTCCTTCAGTTTCGTTGTTTGATTGCTGTCTGCGAGAAACAAGTGAGGTAATGATTCCACCAGGTGATGCGAGTATCAGTCGATCTGTATGTCGATTGACGACTGGTATGCTAAAAGGATCCAGGCAAAACTGTTGCAAACGGCGTCCATCAGAAGGATCAACGGTAGCTAGGCGTTCCATGTCATCGAGACACCAGAGTTTATTTGCTGCAATGGTTAGCAGTTGAATCTTTTTTGAATGAGTCCAAAGCCATCGTCCATCTTCAGCGGCAAGGGCGGTCAGGCCTCCGGTAGAGAGCGGAACAAAAATAGTATTATCTAATTGCCAGATAGCTCCTCGGACAGAATCTGTAAGTGGCTCTCTCCAAGCAAAAACATTACCAGTGGGAAGAAGATCAATTCGAACGACATCACTCGCGGATGTCCCGGAGTTTATTGCAGTAAAGAGTGAATCATTACTGATGAGGAGTTGTCCTGAAGGTGGTCTGCCAAGTTGAAATTCTAGGCGAATCCAATCAGGTGTAGCCTCTAAGAACCGCGAAATGGTTCCAGCGGTGGTGCACCATAATAGTCCCTTGTTGATTGGTAACGGAGGGAATGCTAGAGAGCTATGCGTACTGATCTGCCACGGTGATGTATCATCATCGACATCATTGAAGCTTACGGCTTTCAGTTCCGTTTCTTGAGTCGTGGTTTCATCCTGCCCAGAAGTTACAAGAGTATTTTCTAGCCCAGATGTCTTCCTCAGGGGATTTACTGGTAGGCGAAGTAACCGTCCTCGCTCTATGGGTACATATACCCAATCACCACTGATAGCAGGTGTTCCTGTAGCAGGACTGGGAAGTGGGTATTTCCATAGCGTGTGGCCAGATTGAGCAGCAATACCCGTGACTACAAAATCACCTGCAATGACGACTATCCCACTTCCAGCCGTAGGCGGAAAGTAACTCTTTGTTCGAGGGTCACGATGGTGTGTCCACAAGACTGATCCCACTGTAGGAAGGCCCGTAGGAAGGTCTGCTTCAGCAGGCTCAACTGGAGCAGCTATACCGTGCAGGCTACCGTCACCAGTTGAAGCTAGAACGAGTCCTTCAGCTATTGTCACGTGTGTCAGTCGTGTGGCATGAGAATCGAAAGGCACTTGCACGATCCATTCACGTCGGAGTCCTACATTTTCTGCGACAAAAGCATCTCCAAGTGTTCCCCAGACACGTTCGGCGGACTGGCATGGCATGGTCCTGAGGCACAAGGTGCTAATTACAAGAAGTATTGAGAAGGTGAAACGCATGGCAATCATCAGTCCTTTAATGGGAAACTTACTCAAATAAGCCTAGTTCATAGGGGAGGACACGCAACAAATCGCTCCGTACGGTAGGATCATGCGGGTCATGACGGCATCACGACCGAACGATCCAGCCTCACTGATCCTAGGCTACCTGAATTTCTCCTCTGGCTCATTTGATCCAGCTGCTTGGAGGGCAATGAATGAATTGTTCTCTATCGTGGAGTCGGTGGCTCAAAGTGACAAAACAATTGCCATTGAGCAGTCTGACGCAGCGAAAGCTGTTGAAGCGTTGCTTCAACAGCGATTAGCAGATCTTGAGTCTGTTGAGCCTGCTTTTCGTCAATCTGATCAGGCCAAAGTAGCGATGGATCTTATCTTTTGCCAGTTTCCCACGGCATATCGTAGATTTCATTCAGATCTTCTTGCTCATCAGCCAGTTGGCGTACTTGAACGCCCGTTTTTTCTTATGGCAATTGCTCAGTCCATCCTTGCTGAAATAAGCGAGGATGATGACTCTGATTCAGTTCAGCTTGTTGATCGAGCAATCAGTAAACTGAATGACTATGTGGGGTGGCGGCCAGTAGCCGTACTTGAAAATGGCAGATTGTCAGAGCCCTATCCACATGAGCGAGTGCGTCCTTTACCGATTTTTATTGCAGGTGTCGGACCCGCTCATGGTCGCTATCACAATCTGGTTCAGGGTGCGATAGACATCCTTTCTGTTGCGCCTCCTGAATTATTAAGTCAGGCTGATTTCGACTTGGATAAGCTTGAGGAACTTGCTCTTGATCCAAGGGCATTTGATTTTCTTCATCCAGCTGCAAGCCGACCAAACTATCTATTCGGCCTTTGGGATCCAGAAAGAATCGATAATTCTGGATTTTTTCGGCGCATGGTTGTGCAACAGTCCACTCTTGATGGAATTCTATCGTGGCCGGAGACCGCTCTCCGAGAAGATACAAGCGAAGAACTTACGTTAGAGGATTTGCAGAGAGAATCATCGGCTGTTCTTGCTGGTGTAATGCTTATGGCATCAGGCCTTTCGGGGCATGGTCCGGGGGCTCATCAGGCTGAACTCCCGTTGTCAGAATTACTGCCTCGCATTGCTGGCTATCGTGATGCGTTCTATCGATGGCTAATGGAGCAACTGTCAGATTCTCATCGGCGACGTTTATTGAAAGAGACAAAAAAATTTCATCAGCCCTTTGGAGGCGTACGGCGTCATATAAATATCTTACTTTCTGAGAGACGTGCTCGACAGGTTGAAAGTGTCGCGCTTGCTGCTGTCATGTCACGACTTGGTCGCTCTCGTGAGGCGGAGCGATTGACGGCTGTCGTTCCTGCAGCATCTGCACGAATGCTGGCTCAGATAAGCAGCCGTATTTTATCTGCTCAACAAGTACTCCAACGATTAAGGCATGGAGACAATCCATCCACGGCTGTCAGTGAGGCCATTGATCATCTTGATCATGCAACAGATCTATTATTTCGAGCAGTTGGTTGCGGAGCGGTAGTTGATCCTTGGAATATTCTTGGACTGTCTGGCCAATTTCCTTTGCATGAGCAGGGGGGGGAAAGTTTGCCCGATCCTCGGGTGGATGATCTTATAGATGAAACAGCTTCGATTTTAGATGGCTATGCCGCCACTTGGCGTTGTGCAGCACTTCAGGGCGTCGAGCATGAGGCCACTCGTGCAGAAAATGCCCTTGAGCGTTTGGCAACCTGGTGGGATCGTTATGCGACCACGACGGTTTCGGGTGTTGAGTATTTGTCTGGCAGGGAAGTACGTGATTCCACACGCGAGGTTATCTCATTACTCATGCATCGGAGAGCTCTTGGGGCAGAGACACCGCCGCCTAGCTTTTGGCGAAAGGAAGTTGCTGCATTCACGTCCCCTCGAAGTCATGCTCAGGCAGCAGAGTCTCTTTTGCAGGAAGGAGATCTTGATGGTGCAATGGGCTTACTTATTTACTGGGCTTCTTTACTAGAGGGTCCAACCCTTGAACAGCTTGGGGGTGAATGGTTAGCTGCAGCAGCCCGTTGGCTTGCGCGCGCTTTTGGTGATCGTTCGTTCGAAGGACGCTCAAGAGTTCGCCGGTTTCTTGAATTGATTGAAGCAAATACAAGCGGAGTAGCAGATATTATTGAAATGGCCGCTTCCGGTCGTAGTTCTTCCATTTCGCATGGCGATGAAAGTTTTCCTGAGCTAGCAGAGTCAGCTGCCGATGATGATTCGCCGGATAGTGATGAAAGTGTTGCGAGTGCCTATGAGTCAATGGTTTGGCGAGATTCAACAGATGATGGTATTGACGGAGGCATGCTCGAACATGACAAGCCGGGTGATATCGGCAATGGTCCAGCTGCTATTGAACAAGCGGCTGAGTTTCTTGCAGGATGTGCTCGTCTCCTTCGGCATGCTGTGACGGCTTCTTGCGTTGTTCAATCAGATGATGCTTGTGTATTAACACGAGAAGAGCGTGATGCGGTTGTTGGTTGGCGACATACGCTTCGTCGTCAGCGTCGAGCAATGGTTCGGGCCGCCACGCTTATCGCATCACGCACTATTTCTACACCTGCAGGAACGCCAGAAGCCGAAGAAGATCGTATTCGCTGGCAAAAAGATGCTGCTGCAGAACGACTCGTTGATGCAGCTGTTGAGATAACAGAGACGCTCTGGATGCTTTCAGCCAGAATGCATCTAACGTCGACGCAGCCATCCAGCTCAAAACAACAAGAATCAAGTCGTGGCCTTGTGGGTAGACTTTTTGCTGCCATTTTCAGGGGGAATGCAGATCATGCTCGTGTGTTGCTCCAAGACCTCTCTGGCAAACTGAATGGGAAGGCGGTTCTGTATGTGCCTCTTTCAAGAGGAGGTCGGCCGGATCGTATTGTGAGAGCACGAAGTCGTGAGCGCCTTCTCGCAAAACTGGCAGGTAGTTTGCCAAGAATCGGTTTGGTGTCAGAGACTACAAAACTTGTGCAACTAGCAAAAAGTCTTGAACGTAAGCGTCCGGCTGGTGGAGCGAGTGTCAGTGAATTTGACCGAGTTTTTGAGGCGGCGACTATGTCGTTAGTCGAACGCATTGTCGAGAGTGCCCATACTCCAGAAGAAGCCGGTAACGTTGTTGCTGAAGAGCTTGCAAAGCAACGCATCCTTGATGGCTTGGCGCTCCTGGTTCCAAAACTACTTGAAACTTGGATGACTCATGCGAGGCAGTTGCGGTTGTCAGTATTGGAAAGGGTGCGAGAAGATAAACCCTTTGAGTCAATTAAAGAGTTTATTGAGAAATATGGAAAGGGTTTCTTTACCCAGCACACACTAAGTCCACCATCACTGCGAAGCATTCTTCGAGGAGGAGTTCGATCTTACCTTGAACGATTGCTTGACCGTGAGCAGGGCAGTCCTGATGTGGAATCATTACATTTAAATCATCCGTCTCACCTGCTTGATGATCTTTCCTCAGGTGTCTTGACAATGAAAAGCGCGCAGACTCGGATTCGTTTGGTGTTGGAGAGTATTGCAGAAAATCATGCTGAATACAGAGATTGGAACTCTACAACCACTCAGTCGGATCAAGGTGAGAAAATCCATATTCTTCTCAATTTTTTACGTCTGAAGGCCGAATACGAGAGGATTGCTTGGACGTTGCGGCCAGTGACCATGGCACATCGTATCCTTGCTCGAAGAGGTGAGTCAGCCGCAGCTGCTGCGTGGCGTACTCGCATGAACGAAGAGACAGCTGAAACAGTATCTGAGTTGGTTTCCAAGCTCGATAGGTTGCAGGAAGAAACAGGGGTTCGGCTTGCGAGTATCAATGATCGTGTTCGGCGGCCGTTCACTGCTGCACTTGAACAGGATGAACTGGAGTCATTTGTGGAGCCAGCTATTGCTGAGCTTACAACAGGCAGTCCCACTGGTGCTGGGGATATTCTAGAGGAGAGAGCAAAGAGTTTTCTTGGTATAGCGAGTGGATCAGGTGT
>CAXFJI010000126.1:0-7292 GCA_964003275.1 uncultured Planctomycetaceae bacterium | reverse complement strand
CTGCCTTGCGATCATTGTGACTGGCAGTCGTGGTGGCATCACCACATTTATTTCAACAGCCATGGCTGACGGCAAACTACACAATGTAAATCTACATTTCGATCCTGCTGCCTCAAATATTGCGCTATGGGTCATTATTGCAGGAGGACTTGGACAAAACTTCTCGAGCTATATTTCTGATCAATCGGTTGTGCAGCGATATATGACAACACCTGACAAAAACCGGGCCGCCACATCTATCTGGCTAGCAGCTGGATTGGCTGCCATTGCAACGGTTCTTTTCTTTAGCCTTGGTACTGGCCTCTATGTCTTTTATTCGTCTCATCCTGACAGGTTGGATCCAACATTTACAACTGATCAGATTTTCCCACTCTTCATTCTTCATGAGATACCGACCGGTGTTGCTGGCCTCATTGTGGCAGGCATTTTTGCAGCGGCACAATCAACCATTTCAACAAGTATGAATTCCACAGCCACTGCTATTGTTACTGATTTCCTAAAGCCTCTTCGCATTTGCCATTCGGAAAAATCCTATCTCCGTGTTGCTCGATCACTTACCGTTGTATCTGGTCTTCTCGGCACCGTTTTGGCACTCACATTTATTGATCCGACGATTTACAGCCTTTTTGATTCTTCAATCAAGATCATCGGTATCTTTATGGGAGTCTTAGGAGGACTGTTCGCTCTCGGAATGCTTACTCGACGCAGCTCAAGCACCTGCGCGTTATTGGGGGTCCTGGCTGGAGCATTCACCATGTTCATGTTGCCCTTCATCTCCAATATCAACGGCTACCTGTATCCCGCTCTGGGCATTTCGACTTCATTCCTGATTGGCGTCTGTGCAAGTCTTATTTTTCCTGACACCAAAAAAGATCTTCATGGACTCACCGTGTTTACGCAATCATTGCAACAGGATGAAGCGAACAGGAGCATCATGTCGCAAGAAGCGACTTAATCACGATACTTTTTGGGGATCGCAAGCCCAAGTGTCGAAACCTGTTTGCGAAGTTTCTCAACTTGATCGTGATCTAATGGGCGTAGTGGTGAGCGAACCGAACCACAGTCAACACCAAGGATACCCATCAACGCTTTTGAGGCTGGTAAATATCCATGCCGTGCAAGAATGTCAACAATATGAATGACTTTCAACTGAGCTTCTCGTGCTGTTGCAAAATCGTTTTTTTGAAACGCATCAATAACTTCCTTCGCCTGCAATGCGGCAAAGTTATAGGTGCTCCCAATAGCTCCATGAGCTCCAAGAACAAGCCCCGCTAGAAGCGCTTCATCACACCCCCAGAAAAGTTTGAAGTTTGTTGATGCAATGGCAATGCATCTTGCAAAATCTGCCAAGTCATTTGATGTGTACTTAATACCGGCCAACGTCGGTATCTTCTCAGCAAAGGTACTGAGAATCTCACTTGAGCGAAACGTCACACCTGTCCAAGATGGGATATCGTAGTAGTAAAATGGTGTTGCCGATGCAGCGGAAGCAATCTCTCTAAGATATGCCGCCAAATCTTCACACGTAGCTGGTTTGAAGTAACTTGGTGCCATTGCAGAAATAGCATCGACGCCGACATCAGCAGCATGCTTCGCAAGAGTTATTGAGTCGATTTGGGATGATGCCCCAACGTGTGCAAACAATGACAGTCCCACAGAACTGGCGACTCCCGACCACGCCTCAACTAATTGCATGCGCTCCGCAAGCGAAAGAGAAAGAGACTCTCCAGTTGTACCAGCAACAAAGACACCATCGACGCCACTTGATGCAAGCCACTCGGCCTGACGCAGCACCTGATGTACCGCAAGGGTACCATCGGATGAAAATGGCGAAAAAACAGCAGCAATAAGCATAGTGTCGATGTATTGTTGATGAGGGTTCGTGCGGTGGCTTGTGGAGAGCATCGGCAGGCCATTTGATGGCATCACCTTACGCATCGCTGAGCACCGCCGCAATCACACAACCGTTTTTCCCTCCGATAACTTCCAGCAACACAAACGTATCCGAGGCACTAAAACGGATTCTCCCGCATACCAACCCCTGCCTCGTGCATTGAGATACCATCTCTTCGAAGCCGCACATCCCTCACTCCACGCACATCATCCACAACGTGCCAAGAATCACATTTCTTTTTAGCCGCATGCACATATCCAGACTTTCTTACCACTGGGAATCTTCCAAATCATGAGCGTCATACGGATCGCTTTCACATGTGGCCAACACAACGTTACGTCACACGAATACTCTGTGCAGCATTCACCAATAACACATCACGCGACCGGAACAATCATCACACGTCGGCCCAAAAAACACTACGAACCTATTCAAAGATCAACAATGGACCGAAGATCTTTTTCGAGAGCATCGAGACGTTGATTCAACATTATTTTTATGCCAGATAGTTCTTCTGGTGCACACGGTGCACCCACGGCAAAAAGATAGAACTTGATTTTTGGCTCCGTGCCGGAGGGCCGAGCTGCAACAGCATTACTCAGCGGTGGAAACCGACCATCTGGCAATCTCTGACCGGCACCCTCCATCCCAGCAAGATCAAAAATGACCAGATCTCCCCGCACTCCGTCATAGTCTTCTTGGACACCATCGGGGCCTGTTGTCATGAGATGTGACTGATCTCGGATACGAACAACCTCAAGACCACCAAGGGCTTGAGGTGGATGAGTACGAAGTGTCGACATGATTTCTTTCATACGGTCCATTCCAGTGGCCCCTGGAAGCATTACCGAAATTTGCCTCTCTAAATGGCAACCGAATGTGCAAAACAATTCATCAAGCAGTTCATGCGGTGTACGCCCTGAAAGCTTCAGTGTTGCGGTCAGTTCGCACATAAGAAGAGCAGCCACAGCAGCATCCTTATCCCGAACGTGCGTACCAGACAGATACCCATGCGATTCTTCTGTACCAAAAACAAACGACTCTGGCCCTTTTTTATCAATCACACTACAAATCCACTTGAATCCCACGAGCTGTGTGTCATCACATTCAAGGCCAAATGACTCCGCTATCCTGCGTACTAATCCAGTAGTGACTAATGTCGTAACGACGTAGTCATTCGACTGTTGATGACCACGAGCTCGACGTCCAGTAATCGCTTGCTGACAAAGAAGAGCAGAAAGGTGATTCCCTGAAAATGTTTTCCACTCACTCCCAGCATGTATCGTGAGAGGAGCAGCTGCACCAAGCCGATCACAATCAGGATCGCTCGCCAAGACAAGATCATCTCCTTGAGCATCGGCCTCCAGCATCGCGCCAGATAGTACGTCAGGGTTTTCTGGGTTGGAAACATTTCCTGGTACATTTGGAAAATCACCGTCTGGTGTTTCTTGTGGACCGTATAAACGAAGCTGTCTGAAACCGGCCTGCTGAAGCACTGGAACAACAGCCGTTGCTCCGACACCGTGGAGTGGCGTGTAGAGAATGGAAATGTCTCGCGAGCCAGGAGATGCCTGCTGGAGGACAGCTGAGATAAACGCTGGATCAATTTCTTCTTCAACAAATACTACCTGCCCACGAGCAACGCCTTCATCAAATGACACTCGTTGCACCTGATCAACTTGCATAACACACTCAATGATTCCCTTATCATGAGGTGGGAGAACTTGCACGCCCCCTGACCAATAAACCTTGACTGCATTATCACTCGGTGGGTTATGGCTGGCAGTGACCATTATCCCACATGTTGCTTTCGTATGACGCACTGCAAACGAAAGCTCTGGAGTGCTTCGAAAACCTCGAAGAAAGAAAACCTTGAAGCCCGAGGCAAGAAGAACTTCTGTACACAATTGTGCGAAGTGTTCAGAACGGTGACGAGTGTCATAGGCAATGGCACACGTCGGAACGTCGACATGGTTCTGCGTACGACACACATAGTCCGCAAGACCCTGGGCACTCTCTCCAATCGTGCGATCGTTGATCGTGTTCGACCCGACAGGAAACATTTTTCCGCGACGTCCACCAGTGCCAAAGGGTATGACAGTCCAAAAAGCATCATCGAGCGCCTTCCATCTCGACGTATCTTGGGTTGCTCCATCAATAAGGGATGCCAACTCTTCTGCAAATTCTTTGAACCGCGATGACGTCAGCCAGTCTCGCATCATACAGGCCGAGTGTTCAGTAATAAGTTCAGCTGACTCCGCTGCCTGAATCGCATTCAGACGAGACTCTTGAGTGGGGGCAGTCATATCATCTTTCTAAAAAACAAAACAAATTGGACTTGGAGAATGAGTACTCCTCCGTTTTATACTCCGAGTTCTTCAATCGCCCACTAATATGTCTTCCAATACGGCTATGAGACCATAGAAATTGACGAATAACGCACTTATTGTCTCTGTTTCTGGGCTTCGCGGCATTGTGGGCTCTTCACTAAATACTGAAATAGTGTCGCGTTATGCCACTGCTTTTGCTTCGACTCTTCCTGCAGGACCAATTGTTATTGGAAGAGATGGACGAGAATCTGGGCCAACATTTTCGTCTGAGATCACGCGCACGCTAAGAGCGCTTGGGCACGATGTTCTTGACTGTGGCATTGCAGCAACACCAACTGTTGGCATCGTAGTACGTGAAGAACGTGCCAGTGGAGGCATTCAAATATCTGCAAGCCACAATCCTTCAGAGTACAATGGTCTTAAGCTCTTCTCAGCTGCCGGCCGTGTTCTTCCCGCTGCTGAGGGACTCGTTGTGAAAGAACGTTTTGAGTTGTTGGGAAACACCTCGACACCGGCATCCTCCCGTTTAGGAACATTACGGGTAGTTGATGGGACAGCAGTGCATGTTGGCCTTGTCGCAGACACTGTGGATGTTGAAGCGATTCGTCGGCATCGGCCACGAGTGTGGCTCGATAGTGGCCATGGAGCCGGGAGCCGTGTTGCGAAGCCACTCTTGGAATATCTTGGCTGCGATCTCATTCTTGAAGGCGGCATCCCTGACGGACACTTTGAACATATTCCTGAACCAACAGCTACGAACCTTGCGAACCTTCTTCCGTGCATTCCAGCGTGTAAAGCACATGTTGGTTTTTTTCAGGACCCAGACGCCGATCGATTAGCCATTGCAACATCTGATGGTCATTATATCGGTGAAGAATGCACACTTGCCCTAGTTGTAAACCACGTGCTTTCAAAACGCGCTGGACCAATTGTTATTAACTGTTCCACAAGCATGATGTCCGCCCAGCTTGCATCCTCCTATCAGGTGCCTTGCTACACATCTGCTGTCGGTGAAGCCAATGTTGTTGACATGATGTTGAAAGAACAGGCAATTCTTGGAGGAGAAGGAAACGGTGGTGTCATCGACCCACGCGTTGGTCTGGTCCGTGATAGCTTTTCAGCCATGGCCCTGACACTCGACAGGATGTGTGCGAGTCGCAGTATCACATCAATTGATGCTCTTTTTAAGGAACTTCCAACGACGTCAATGAAAAAAATAAAATTAACTCTTACAGAAGATTTACAAGGAACGGCATTAACTGCTGGGATGAGCCGAGTCGAAAAAGCTTTTCCACATGCTTCTTCAAACTTGATCGATGGCTTGCGCCTTGATTGGGACGATGGCTGGCTGCTCATTCGAGGTAGCAACACAGAGCCCATCGTGAGAATTGTGGCAGAATCGAAAAACGAATCGGCTGTCCTGGATCGAATAAAGCGGGCACAGTCAGCATTTGAAGCATCATAAAAAACCAGTCTCGTTCTATCTTGTTCTTCTAGCAACATTTTCTGGCTGTGACAGATAATCTCATATCACTGACTGATAAAGAACTTGCAGCACAGGCTGCGCGCGAGGGCTCTGATGGCATAGCCTTCAATGCATTAATGGAACGACACCGTGAGCGTGTTTGGAGAATTTGCTGGCGATTAATGGGAACACAACATGATGCAGAAGATGCCGCACAAGAGGTATTTGTACGATTGTTTTTCGATCGAAATACCTTTGCTGGCCGGTCTGCTTATACAACGTGGCTCCATGGTGTTGCCGTACGCACATGCCTCACACTCCGTCGATCACGTCGCCGCCGCCGACAACGAGAAGAAACTGATGTTGAACAGATTGCCACCGCCGCTGGCACTTCATCCCAGCCACATACCGTAGTTGATGCAAGCCATGATGCCATGACGCTTCTTGAAATGCTTGACGAAGAGGATCGAGCACTTGTTCTTATGCGTTTTGCAGAAGGACATGACTATGAACATCTCGCTGAGGTCTTTGGCATCTCTCCAGGAGCCTGCAGAATGAGAATTAGCCGGATTCGTGAAAAGTTATCCTCAAAAGCCAGCCACCTTTTTGGTGAAAAAACCAAAGGAAAAGAATGACCCTATGGACCCTCTCGAAAAACTTGCTGACCTAAAAGTTCCACCTGTACCGGAAGGGAAGACTTTGCAGGAGGGTGTGCGCCGCAAACTCAACCCTCGTTTGTTGATGCTTCACATCATCGAATTTGCGATTGGTGCGACTGCATGGGCCCTTCTGCATATGATGCTTGCTCTTTATGCCACTGTTTGCTTCACCATGACCGGCCAGTGGCCTAAAAAACAAGAAAAACCCCCTGAAAAATAGTCCTCAAAAAAATTGTGTGACAAAAGTCTGTGCTGCGGCAACTCATGATATGGCGGCACAATGATCTGCCGCTGGGTGGTGTGGGTTTCATTTCAAACAAACAATAACTCAAAAAAGGGGAAGAGAAATGACAGACTTTAAGGAAGTGGGACAGACGGCTGTTGAAACCGTCAACGTTTCCAAAGATGCATTGGTAGATAGCTTTTCACAGGCATGGGGCCAGGTCATCATGCTTGCTCCGAAGCTTGTCGCAATGATTTCAGTATTAGTTATTGGCTATGTGGTTGCACGATGGGTTGGCCGTCTTATTACCGTGATTGCGGACAAGATTGGCCTACAGACTGCTGCAGAGAAAAGTGGGCTTGCAAAGAGCATGTCTGATGTTGGAATCAAACGCCCCGTACCGGCAATTGTCGGCGGACTTGTGTTCTGGCTTCTCATGTGTGTCTTCGTGATGGCTGGCTTCAACATCCTTGGCCTCGAGAGTGTGACATCTGCAATGAGTGAAGTTGTGAACTACATTCCACGACTACTCGTCGCAACTGTTGTTGTCGTGATTGGACTTCTGGCCGCAACGTTTCTTCGTGGTGTCGTTGCTACAAGTGCAGACCGTGTTGGAATCTCCTATGCTGAGTATCTGGCTGGTGGTTGCTACTGGGTGCTTTCAATCCTCACCTTCATCGCAGCTTTCAATCAGCTCGGTATTCAGTTTGCTCTACTTGAA
>CAXFJI010000125.1:0-7308 GCA_964003275.1 uncultured Planctomycetaceae bacterium | reverse complement strand
ATATGGTTGCTGCGCTGCCTGAATATCACGCCAGGTATTATCCACAAAGAATTGGATCGGCTCTCCTGGAAAGCCCGTGATGTTCCGAAGCGATGAGAATGTTCCACCTTCCTCCGCAACTGAATGGCATCGCACACAAGCCATGACAAAACCAGCCTGAGGGTATAGGAATGAATTTGGCTTATCGTATTCCTGCCCCTCAAACACGCTGGCCCAAAACCAGCCATTTGGAGAACCGGATGAATCCTTAATCATGACATCACACCCAGGTGACGTAGGCAGCCACATAATGTCCTGAATGTCAGACTCACTCTTGCCTTCGTAACGTCGCGCTGGCGGAGGCAACATCTCCTTCACGATCATACCCCCATCAGGTATTTCACCTTCCCTGGGCTTCTTTGGCTTTGCCAGACCGGCATCTCGCCCCTCTGGCCAAAAGGACGGGTCTCCCGTCAGCCAGTACATAACCTTTGGAGAGTAGTAACACCTCACCGCTGGATGAGTACCGTATGACACTCCTTTGACATACGCCCCCGTGTCGCGAATCCCTTTATCAACACTCCAGCCAAGCTTGGTTGCATAAGCACGACTGCGAATAAATGGAAACAAGAGACGTTCGTATTCCGTATGAATCATACTTGTCGGAAGCGGCAAAGCGTGCTCTCGCGCTCCCTTGCCTGGTATTGCATCTGCAGCAATGGCCAATGCCCCACCGATGGCCGCGTAACACACAAGGGAAACAAGAACCTGTCGTACCATCCAGATTACCTCCGCACTGGGATGCAAGACCAAACAACACCGTCTCTGACTGATTTACACATACCGCTCTCACACAAACCAAAAAGATAGACCCCAATCAAGAAAACCGTCAAACTGTATTGCGGAGAATGGATGGCATATTCACTTGTGAAGGCAGCCTCTTCCAAAAACACCCTCACCGAACAGAAACGATGTTCTCCTGACACAGCATGACACCCCTGAAAAACCACAGGCGGACCTACAAGACAGAGATAAGAGCAAACTGAAACACTGCGGGGAAAAACCGAGACAGCAGGGCAAACAACATGCCCAAAACATACAGCGACAGATGAAACCACATGTCAAGACAAAATGGAATTCCCAGCATGAGCATGAACCAAAACAAACTATTGTCTTCAAACCAAATCAATAATTTGAAATACAGCCATGACAATACGAAGGTCGAACCAGCCCAAATCCACCACAGTTTCCATGAATTGCCCCACAAGGCCGTATCACCCAGAAGAACCATAAACACATAGCTCAAAAATGCACATGCCAACGTGTACACAAAACTCAAGGCAAATAACTGATTCCGCATGGGCTCAGCTTTCAGCAAAACACCCACAATGCTGAAAAATAGAAACAGCTTCATTGCCAGATAGATCATCTCCGTATACGTGAACATCGTTACTTCCTTTTGTCTCGGAGATGTTTGGGCAGAGTCAAATGGAAATGACTGACTCGTTCTTCCACGCACATCCTAATGGTATGAACTCCATAACGTCATTCGAAAACAATCATGCGGCTCGCTGTCTCACCCGAGAGGCATCGGCACTGCCTTCGGTAGAACTCTTGGAAAAAGAAAATGGCTTTCCTGTACTCTCAGCATCTGCATCCTCGTTTACATCACCTGTCATGTGACGCAACTTCTCTGCACGAGGCTGCTGCTCCATTTCCTTATCTTCCTCATCCACCAGAAAGGCACCGGACATTCCATCGAGCAGATCTGGTAACGATGAAAGCAAATTCACGAACCCCAAGACCATGACACCGTGATGCGCACCTAATTCCAATGCTGATATGTCATCAAAAAGTGTTTCGATGGCTTCATCGAGCCCACTCGTAAGCAACACAACACCTGTTGTGAACTTCATCACAGGACTTTCAGCAACTGCTCGAATACCTCGACCGACGGAGGATTTGACACGACGGAGGACATGCTTTTCCTGGCGTGTATGCTGCCGTTTAGCATTGCTCACTGTAGTTCACTCCTTCCGGATGATTGGATGTACCCAACGCTCGACAGTGTCTGCCAGCACCTCATGATGCGTAGTAGAAAAATTGATTCATCTGGTCAACGCCAAACGAAAGAGAGTTCCCGCGATTTGCCCTACTTGCCCAGACCAAGGGGCTGGGCTATTTGGTCCTCCATGAGCATGCCAGGAGGGAGTTCCAGGATACGAATATTTCGAAAATGTATTTCCGAGCCTTCTGATTCCAAACAAAGATAGCCCTTGCGAACAGATGAATCCCGAATGGAATTCACGAACTTGCCATTGATTGCAAGCTTGACGGTTCCATCAACGCAGACAACATCATAGGTGTTCCATTGCCCCACACCATTACATCGCAGTTCATACGACATACTTCTTCGACCACGGGGATGATCGGGGGTTGCTGTTAATCCACCCGCCCCAAACAGTTCACCTGATACATACCCGATGTGCTGTGGGCGTCCCCCAGACCGAAGATGCTGGTTAACCCAATCCAGTTCGAGCATCTGAACTTCCATCCCTTTCGGCAGGCGCCCTGACTGAATGACTCCCTCACTCCAAACAAAAACACCCGAATTACCACCGGGCTTCATGTGACACCACTCAATATGAAGAATGAAGTTCTCATATTGTTTATCTGATCGCATCACGCCGATGGGTTGTCCACTACAGACCAGCAATCCATCGCGAACAGACCACGTATCAGGAGCCGTATTCACGTTGACCCATCCCGTCAGATCTTTGCCATTAAAAAGCTCACTGAACCCCTCCGCAGGTATTTGTTCTTTGGGTGATGGCCGGTTTCCCTTGACCCCGTTTATGGCATTCACAATCTGCGTAGCTTCCTGAATGGAAAAATGTCCTGTCACAATGAAACGACCATGGAGTGGCTCGACCAGCAATGGCGCACTAATAACTTCCCCCTTAACCATCACGGCTAAACGCCTCCCCTGATGATTCTTGGTACATTCGAGCAGGGCGTCTGCTCCGTCTGAAGTAAACACCAGAGAGATCACTGGAGATCCGTCCTGATCCGACACGACGGCTGCATACTCAAGGACATCCGCCTTGAGGCTAGGGTTTGATTCAAGATAAACCCTATCATCGGTACCTTTGATTCCGGCCTGCATTGAAAAACCATTCTTTTCATCGTCATGAGCAAGCCTCAGCTCAAACATCTTGACTGCGACTGCAGTATCTTCAGCACCGTAGAGACTCCAGTCATCACGTCCAAACAAAACAACCGCACAGCACCACACCAACATGCAAAAATGAAGCAGCAATCGTTTTCTACCGAAAAACCATGAGTATGAATCCGTCGTTTGCTGTGACATATAAGCCTCCTGATAAATGACGATACGGTCACTTCGTTCAACGTACGTTCCAGTGTTTCGCAATACGCTGTCGTAGAAACGTCACACTCCGAGCCAGCTGATCTATCCCTTCGACACCATCTTCTATGCTGATCCATCCAGAAAAACCCTGGCTTGCCAATAGTCTAAAGATCGCATCGTAGTCGTTGAGCCCTTGTCCTATTTCCCCATGCTTCAGACGCGAAGCATATCCCTCAACTCCTGATTCCTCGCGTTTCAGATCTTCAAGTGTACCCGATGTCAACATTCGATCACTCGCATGCATCGTTACAACGCGCGGTAACACTCGACGCAACAATTCCAGTGGATCATCTCCTGCAAGGAATGCATTCGACGGATCATAATTGACACCAAAAGATGGGTGGTCAATCGCATCTACCAATCGACAAAACACATTCATCTGCTGGGCGAATTCAGGATAGGTCCAAAAGTCATCCTTGTAGTGATTTTCAAGAATAAGCGTGACACCATGATCCTCTGCGAATGGGAGACAGGCTGCAATCGAATCTGCCGCAAACTGCACGCCTTCATCAAGACTTAATGCTGGTCGCCGTTGCCCAGACAACACTCGACAGTACTGTCCTCCAAGGGCATGAATCATCGTGATCCAATGCTTTTGTTTGGAAATCTCGCTCGCACGAAAATGTTTATCCGGATGCGTGAAATCAGGTGAGCAGCAGAGCATCGGGATCACCATGCCGTGACCTTCAACACGTTTTCGGAATTCTGGCCATGCCCGCTCATCAGACATCTCCAGAAAACCCGCGTACCACTCAAGTCCCTCGACCCCCAAAGGAGCTGCCAACTCTATCCACTCAGCCAGCGACATACTTCCATCTCGACATAACGCCTGCATATAGGCTTTCGGAAAAGCAGCAAGACGAGGAGCAGAAGAGGACTCCATCAAATGATTCAACGTGACCTCCTTCGGTATGTCACAGGTACCACACAAACGTAACGCTATGAAGCCGGTGGTGCCGGAACATTCTCAATATTCTTTGTGGGATTTCGACCAATGAATGGGTGCTGCTCAAGGTCAACCACTTGACCACTCACCGGCCCGCTCTCATCACCGAGCCAATACACGCTTGCCGCAGCGATCTCATCCGGTGTAAGCAATCTGCCCGCAGGACAAAACTCTCTTGGCAAATGACGCGACCAACCGTCTGCAAGCCCATGATTTCGCTTCCGAACGATCTCGTTGTGAGTCAGTACCCATCCGGGATTGATTTGATTCACTCGAACCCCTTCATCACGAAAAAGCGTATCCCCAAGATTTCGTGTCAGTGTCATCAGCGCACCTTTTGAAATCGAATACGGTAGGAGATTTGACTCCCCGCAATAAGCATTGACACTCCCAATATTCAGAACACATCCCTTTGACTCTCTTAAGTACTGGAGACCAGCTTGTATAAGAAGCAAAGGAGCCACTGTGTTGACCGCAAGTGTGTGAGACAACGTCTCGTAATCAGTTGTAGAGATATCGCCCGTCGTCACGACTGCAGCATTATTCACGAGTCCATCAAGCCGCCCAAAGGAGTCAACTGCCAGTCGCACAAGACGCTCTGGACATCCTTGAACCGTAAGGTCTTCAACCAAACCAACAGCAACAACAGACTGTTCTCCACGACAGTTCCCCGCGTACTCATTCAGGGATTCACTCACATGCGCAACGAGATTTTCCTCAAGACCATGAACGACAACCAATCCCCCTTCAGAGACAACGCGTTTTGCAATGGCTTCTCCAATACCAGTGGCACTGCCCGTCACAAGAATCACTTTATCTTTCAGTCGCATATTATTGTGTCTACCCAAGCGGAGTCACGGCCCTCTGTCAGGATGAAGCGTTGGTTGTAAGAATACTTTTTATCACATCACCAGAATGCATCTTCTCAAAGGCCTCTCGCCAATCTTCAATAGCCCATACACCTCCAATAAGAGGATCAACATCAAGGGCCCCAGAACCTAATAACGTGATCACTCGTTCCCACGTGGGCCAATTATGACTGAAACTTCCCTGCAACCGAACGTTTTTCTGAACAAGCGGATCGAGTGAGAAGTCCAGTGGCTGCCGGCCCCACCCTACTTTGCTAATCCAACCTGCTGGACGCACAAGTTCAAGGGCCTGACGAAGAGCAGCGCTGGCTCCAGAGGCATCGATCACTCCATCACACCCTAATCCATCACGTGACAACGCCCACGAAAGACCATCTCCAATGATCGGTTCGCAATCGTAATGGGCCGCAACCCCTAACCGGATCCTGTCAGACGGAAGGCCAACAATGGCTACCTCCGCCCCACACAACTTTGCCATGGCCGCACACAACATGCCGATCGTTCCTGGCCCAAGCACCATGATGCGATCACCTGGCTCAATACGGACGTTCTTGACAACAGCTGAATAGGCCACGCAGCAAGGCTCTGTAAGGCACGCATGTTTGAAGGACAACGTATCCGGTACGCGGTGAAGAATTCGGGAAGGAACCCTGACGAAACGAGTCATGGCTCCATCCACGCCGTAGCCAAAGCCTTTCCTCAACGGATCTAGATTATAGAGTCCTCTTCGGGTCATTGGGCTCTCGGCATCGATGACTGCTGCCGTCTCGCTCACAACACGATCTCCTTCTTCCCAACCTGAAACAGTAGCACCTCGACCAACAATACGACCACTGAATTCGTGACCAAGGACAACTGGATAATTAACAGGCCAGGAATGCTTGCCGGCCCATTGGTGCAAATCACTCCCACACACACCAACGTTCGCCACTTCAATGAGAACGTCTGCTTCACCGATCTCAGGTTTTGGCACAGCACGAATCTCGACAGAATCTGGCGTCGACGAGTAATTTACGACCGCTGGGTACATAGTCACATTTCTATAGTCAACCTACGATGAACATTCTTCACACTCAATCGTCTGTTTGCTGATGAATAGTCTCACAGATACGTTGTAACGATTCTTCCAGATCACCACTGGCGGTTTTGAATGCGTCAGCATCAATGGTAAGAGGTGCTCCAAGTACGACAAGCGGTGCTCCATAACGTGGACAGGCAATAGCTTGATCAAGTGTAAGCCCTCCAACGGCTTGAACTGGAACGTGCACCGCAGACACGACATCGTGAAGCTGATCAAGGGGACTTGGCATTCGCTCACCACGTGCTGCAATACCACGACGTTCATCATAGCCAATATGATGGATGACGTAATCACACCCATATTCCTCCAAACGCTTTGCACCTTCAATCATATTGGGGGAACCAAGGTTATCACCCATCACTTTACAGCCAAAATCCTGGCCAGCTTTCACCACACACCGAATCGTCTCATGATGCGCTCGTCCCATGACAACAACATGTGTGGCCCCTGCTTTCGCCATCATCTCCGCCTCAAGATATCCACCGTCCATCGTCTTGAGGTCAGCCACGATTGGAACCTCAGGAAATGACTCCCGCAGAACCCGTACGCTCCGAAGGCCTTCAGCAAGAATGAGCGGGGTCCCGGCTTCGAGCCAATCAACACCCGCACGAAGTGCCATCGCCGCAGTATCGACAGCCTCATTGAGATCCGTGAGGTCAAGCGAGATCTGAACAATGGTAGGGTGACTCAGCACAGGCATGATTGGACGTGACCGTCTCCAGACTATACGATCTCCCAAAGGTTCTTTATGGGTGTTCCTTTATTTTTATAGCTTCTCTGGGAGATTTCCATGCGATCTCATTTTCAATCTGTGTTCAGCCTCGCAACCATTGTGGCCATTTTCCTGATGCCACCGCTTTATGGCGAAGAGGAAAAGGCAAAAGAAAAGTCATTTGATCCTGAAAAATCATTCAAACAACGCGATAAAAATGAGGACCAGTACCTCTCCTTAGAGGAGTACCGAAGCGTAATGAAGGATGAAGCAATACGTGAAAAAGCGATA
>CAXFJI010000124.1:0-7316 GCA_964003275.1 uncultured Planctomycetaceae bacterium | reverse complement strand
CTCGATGGGGCTATGGGAACAATGGTTCATGCCCTTAGCTTAGATGAGGGGGGGGTTCGGGGCGACCTTTTCCGAGACCATGACCATGATCTTAAAAATTGCATCGATGTTTTGACCCTTTCCCAACCGGATGCAATACGAAAGATTCATGCGTCATTTCTAGATGCAGGCGCCGATATCATTGAAACCAATACGTTCGGGGCGACGCCAATTGCTCTTGCAGACTTTGGTCTCTCAAAACATACCCGAGAAATGAACCTGGCGGCATGTAAAATTGCTCGTGAGGAAGCTGAAAAAGCAACTGCCAAAACACCAGATAAGCCGAGGTTTGTTGCTGGTTCAATTGGCCCAACAAACAAACAACTCTCCATCGCCGGAAATGTTGCTGACCCTGGACATCGCGACGTCACTTTTGACGAAATGGTTGCCTGCTACAGCGAACAAGTTGAGGCTCTCATCGATGGTGGAGTTGACATTTTATTTCCTGAAACAGCTTTTGATACTTTGGTTCTAAAAGCGGCTCTTTATGCAATAGAAGATGTTTTGTCTCAACGTGGAATCAGACTTCCTGTCTGGGCTTCTTTCACCGTTTTTGAAGGGGGCCGCACCCTCTCTGCCCAAACAGTGGATGCCTGTTATCAGAGCATAAGCCATGCGGACGTATTCTGTGTTGGTATCAATTGTGCCCTTGGTCCTGAAAAATTACGGCCTTACCTGGCAGACATCTCACGAATTTGCCCAGTGATGGTTAGCTGTTATCCGAATGCAGGACTGCCAAATGCACTCGGTGGTTTTGACATTACCCCCTCAATGATGGCATCCGTGATCGGCGAATTCGCCAAAGATGGATTTCTCAATATTGTTGGCGGGTGCTGTGGAACCACTCCTGACCACATTCGAGCGATCGCTGAAGCAGTTGCAGATTTTCCTCCCCGAAAAGCAGCACCTCAATCATTGTTAAGCCGTTACTCAGGACTAGAGGTTCTCGAAGTTCGGCCTGAGAGTAGTTTTACGATAATCGGTGAAAGAACTAATGTCACTGGTTCTCGCGCATTTGCCCGACTTATCAAAGAGGAAAACTACGAGTCTGCGTTGGGTGTTGCCAGGCAGCAGGTAGAAAATGGAGCCAACATTATAGATATAAATGTTGACGAGGGCATGCTGGATGGTCCTGCAGTCATGACAAAATTCCTTACTCTTTTATCCAGCGAGCCTGATGTCTCTCGCGTGCCGATCATGATTGATTCTTCTCGATGGGAAGTACTTGAGGCAGGACTGAAGTGCATTCAAGGCAAAGGAATTGTTAATTCAATTAGTCTAAAGGAAGGCGAAGACGTATTCCTCAAACAGGCAAGGACCATTCGTCGCTTCGGGGCAGCAGTTGTTGTGATGGCATTTGACGAGGATGGACAGGCCACTGATATTGAAAATCGTGTATCAATATGTGAACGGGCATACCGTCTCCTCACAGAACAAGTCAACTTTCCTCCCGAAGACATTATCTTTGACCCAAATATTCTTACCGTCGCCACGGGAATGGAAGAACACAATCGCTACGCGATTAATTTCATAGAGGCAACTCGTCAAATAAAAAAGAAAATGCCACTCGCAAAGATTTCTGGTGGTGTAAGTAATATTTCCTTTTCATTTAGAGGTAACAACGTTGTTCGTGAGGCAATGCATGCAGCCTTTCTCTATCATGCCATCAAAGCTGGCATGGATATGGGAATTGTGAATGCAGGACAACTCGCGCTGTACGAAGAAATCGACCCTGAACTCCTCGAAAAAATTGAAGATGTTTTATTTGATCGAAGAGAAGATGCAACAGACCGACTTATTGAATTCGCCGAGACGGTAAAGGGTGATGGAGAAAACAGTTCTGCAAAAATTGATGCGTGGCGAGAGTTTGATGTAGAGGGCCGATTAGCTCATGCGCTTCTCAAGGGACTAACCGACCATGTCGAAGAAGATATCGAGGAGGCCAGGACTAAATACGACACAAGTCTCGAAATTATCGAAGGGCCGCTCATGAGCGGCATGCAGACCGTGGGTGACCTTTTTGGTGAGGGAAAGATGTTTCTCCCTCAGGTTGTAAAAAGTGCCCGTGTAATGAAAAGAGCTGTTGCGCACCTGCTTCCATACATGGAGGAAGAGAAAAAGGCGCAGGGCAATGCCGATTCCAAACGAGGGCGCGTCTTGCTGGCAACAGTCAAAGGAGATGTCCACGACATTGGGAAGAATATCGTTGGCGTGGTTCTTGGATGTAACGGATACGAAATTATTGACATCGGAGTGATGGTTCCGTGTGCAACAATTATCGAAAAAGCTCGAGAAGAAGATGTCGATATCGTAGGTCTCTCAGGGCTTATTACACCTAGCCTTGATGAAATGGTGCAGGTCGCCAAAGAGTTTGAGCATGAACAATTCAAGGTCCCGATCTTAATCGGAGGCGCAACCACCTCAGCCAAACATACATCCGTAAAAATTGCTCCCAAATATTCCGGGAATGTTGTTCATGTTACTGATGCGTCACGAGCAGCAGGTGTTGTTGAAAAGCTACTCAACCCAAGTCTCAAGGAAGCCTTTACAACAGCAAATCGTGAGGCACAGGCTAGAGATGTCGAGAATTTCCAAAAACGCCAACAGACCAAACTTGTATCCTACACGACTGCCGTAGAAAAACGCTGGACAACCGATTGGTCATCAACTGAAATTGCAGAACCAACGTTTCTCGGCACTCGTCAACTCCCAAAAGTCTCGCTAGAAGAACTCATACCTTTTATTGACTGGTCTCCATTTTTTCTGGCATGGGAACTAAAAGGAAAATATCCAACAATTTTTGATGATACGCACGTAGGCCACGAAGCAAAAAAACTTTTCAACGATGCCCAGAGTCTTCTCGAAAAAATAGTCGCTGAGCAAAAGCTTGAAGCACGCGGAGTCTATGGTTTTTTTCCAGCCAACAGCGATGGAGATGATATCGTGCTCTTTCTTGACGATGAACGCAGGAAAGAAATAGGACGCGTTCATACACTTCGACAACAATGGGAACGGCGAGGCCAAGAGGTCTTCTATGCTCTCGCTGACTTTATCGCGCCAGTTACAAGTGGCCGCAAAGACTACCTTGGCGCCTTTGCATGCACCGCGGGGCACGGCTGCGATGAATTTGCTAGAGAGTTTGACGAAGAGCACGATGACTATAACTCGATTATGGTGAAAGCTCTCGCCGACCGTCTTGCTGAGGCATTTGCTGAATGGCTCCACCATAAAGCACGAAAGGACTGGGGTTTTGGAAAACAGGAGCAACTGAGCGCAGATGACCTCATTGCAGAGAAATATCGCGGCATTCGTCCTGCTCCCGGTTATCCGGCCTGTCCTGATCACACAGAAAAGCCCGAATTGTTTGGCTTACTCGATGCCGGAAATGCCGCTGGCATGAGTCTTACTGAGAACTTTGCAATGACGCCTGCAGCCAGCGTATGTGGGCTCTATTTCAGTCACCCAGAAAGCCGATACTTTGCAGTAGATAGAATCACTCGAGAGCAAGTGCAATCGTATGCTGCGAGAAAGGGCATGACTGAGTCAGAGGTAGAGCGGTGGTTGGCACCAAATCTAGGCTACGACTCCGACTAATGTGTGGGCGAGGAGTTCAATCATAATGGCTTCGCATAAGAAACGCCTTCCACGAACTCGCCGGATTTTAGCCAACAACGATTTGAATCCGAAACAACAAGAAGAAACAGACTCCTTGGTGTTTCGATTTCTTGATTATATCCGTCACGAGAGAGCACTCTCCACCAATACGCAAGCTGCTTATCAACGTGATCTAAAAACATTTACCGAATGGGTAGGGAGTCGTTCGGCAATTCACCTTTCAGTACGTGAACTGGGCGATTACCTCAGCTATCTCAAGGGTGCGAACCTTGCTCGTGCCAGTATTGCGAGACAAGCCGCTACTCTTCGAACCTTTTATGCCTTCCTTCAACTGGAGGGTATTGTTGATGAAAGCCCTGCAGAATTGTTATCACCTGGACGGCGTGACGATCGCATTCCTGGTGTCCTGACACCGAATCAGGTTGATCGTTTGCTTACGACTCCGGATACTTCTTCACCGACAGGCAATCGTGATTGCGCTGTCCTAGAACTACTCTATGCCACTGGCTGCCGAGCCTCAGAAGTATCCTCCATGAAAGTGTCCGATATTCACCTGAGTGAAAAATTCTGTACGTGTCATGGCAAAGGTGACAAGCAACGCGTTGTACCACTCGGTCGCCGTGCAATCACATCACTCTCCGATTGGCTCAAAAATATCCGTCCATCATTTGCTGCTTGCGGCACAAACTCTGAATGGGCCGTGCTCTCATCCAGAGGAAACCGACTTTCCAGAATGCGCATTTGGGAAATCGTTCGAGCCCATGCCAAACGGGCCGGGGTACCTCCAGACATTGGCCCCCATACCCTCAGGCACAGTTTTGCTACGCATTTAGTGTCAGGAGGAGTGGACCTCAGACACGTCCAAGAGATGCTTGGACATGCAAGCATTGCCACGACTCAGCGATACACTCACGTCGACTCTAGTCGACTTCAAGGAATCCACCAAAAGTTTCACCCACGACGTTGAACCGGGGCTTTCTGACGTTTCTCGCATGCTTTTTCGTCATATGTAGGGAATCATGATCGCTCATTGATTCACAAAACAGCTGTCGGACTGTGACTAAGCAATTCCTCGCTGCAATTTCGATGACTTGAGTACCACTTCTTTGTTGATGTTCAGGAATCACTTTTCAGAGGAGTAAACTTTATTTTCTTTATGAGTTCAACAATCTGTCCGTCACGAACCATCCCAGACACTGCCGTAATTGCTTGAACAACATTTTCATAGTCAAGGCCGTAATCACAGTCCAACTCCACCTCTGTGTTCTCTGCCAGAGAATTCGGCCCTGTATCTGTGCCTACAATACTGACAATCTTGTTTTGGAGCTCAACAAAGTCTTTTATAGGCGTTCCGTTCATGGTAAGGCCACTGAGCCGACCATCAGCAGCAGCAGTCATCTTCACTCGAATTGGTGGTACAAGTTGATCGTCAGGAGCACCAGCCGCAGCGTTTCCAAGAGGCATCCGGATATCGAAATCACCTTCAGGAATTACTGTTTTCATGGTCAGCATGAAAAATATTAACAGCTGGAAAACGACGTCGATCATCGGCGTCATATTGATTTCAACTTTTTCAGAGATCTGTGAGACTGTTTGGTCCATTGACTAATTCCTGTCATCATACTGGGCTCGGAGCGCAAACTTTTCAAACCCTTTCTCTTGACAGACTTTGACAACTTCTTGCACTTCGCCCGTCTTTGCTCGTCCATCAGCTCTTACAATTACAGTAGCTTCTGCTGGCTGTTTGCCTAACGCGATGAGTGATGCTTTTTCTCGCTCAAGGTATCCACCTATTTGTGAGACAGGAACCAACTCTCCTGCATAGATTACCGAACTGGTATTTGTAACCTGAAGCGTAATAGGCTTTTCCACTGGCCCCGGTACTGGCTTTGCCAGTTGACTCAGAGGTAATTGAATCCTGTCATCTTGCTCTGCTTCAGAGAAGTTCAAGGTAAAGATAAAAAATGTAATCAACTGAAATGTCATGTCGATCATTGGAGTCATGTCGACTTCTGTGTCTGACACTCCACGTTTACGGCGCACCATGGAAGAAACCTCTATTTCTTTCCTACACCTTGGAAACGCGACATCAATCGAAGACTCTCAGAGTCGATCTCTGCATTGATTACCTGCAGCCAGTTTTTCAGCATTGAAAATGCTGCTGTAGCTGGAATAGCTATCATCAGTCCAATCAATGTTGTAACGAGAGCCTGAGAAATACCACCAGCAAGTTCTGCTGGCTTCGGAGCAGTTGCAGACTGTGCTATTACCTGAAAACTACCAACCATACCAGACACAGTTCCAAGCAGACCCAACATCGGTGCAATAGCCCCCACAAGCGAAACATAACTTACTTTATGTTCCAATAACATCGCTTGCTCTCCTTCTGTTTCTCGCATTGCATCAACTGCAACTGAATACCCAGACTGAATGCGTGCCATGCCAGCAGCCATTACACGACCGAAATAAGAATCATCTTCCTTCACTAGCTCATACGCCTGTTGATACTCTTTCGCATCAAGGTGAGACTCAAACTCTTCCCGTAGGTCTTCCGGCAGAACAACGGCTCGACGAATCTGCAGCAGGCACATTACGAGTAGAGAAACAAAATAAAATGATAACAGCAGGAATGCCGGACCAAACACCCAACCAAGCGCCTTTGCATAATAAAAAAGAGCACTTTCACCTTCAGAATCCTCACCACCATCAGTAGCACCTACGCCATCTTGGGCTACAGCAATGTCGGGACACAAAAGAGATGGACCAGTGACAACAAAGACCAAACCAACAACCATTACCATCATGCCAAGAAGGCGTTTGATGAAACTTCCCAACTTCAGGCCCTCTCTGTGATTGGCCATTTCAATCGAACGCATGCTTGTCTCCTTGGTAGTCATATCTTAATCTCAATCACATTCGTTGCTAAAAGTATGCATTCCTGAGATCTGCTTGCAATGCAAGACGGAGGCTTCAGGACTTTTTCTCTTCCTGTACGAGCTTTTTGGCCCACTCACTCTGCGGATACGCGTCTTTCAGAATTTGTCCGGCCTGCCGGGATCGCTCTTCCTGCCGTGCAATAGCCCACAAATTGGACAGATAATACAGGGCTTCAGCATGGCTTTCTGGAGCCACATTATACACTAAATCAACTGTGAGATATGCAACCAGCGCCTCCTGTTCTCGACCTTGAACGGCACGATAGACCTCACCCAAGACGACGTATGCTCTTGAGAGAAAACTCTTATCGTCTGGATTAGATGCATTGATTGTGCTTTTTACTAATTTCAATGCATCATCATGCTTAACAAGCCCAGACAAAGCACGCGCTTTTCCAAGTGCCGCCTCCTGCTTTCTTTTCAAGCTAGTGGTATCGTTTGCACTTACCGAGAGAGCAGCGTCGTATTCGCTGATTGCTTCCACGAACTTTCTCTGCTTGATGAGAATTTCTCCTTTTCCATTAAGTGCTTGAATCTTGTACGACGAAGGGCCTTTCGATAGGACACCGAATGCTTGCATAGCAGCGGCATAATCTCCCTCTTTGAACTTGAGTGTTCCATAAATATTTTCAATTTCATAAAAGTGATAGCTTCGAGGATTCGCTGCAAGGAACTCTGATAGGAGTTTGTCTGCTTCTACCAGGTTGTCACCAGACTCAATGGCTA
>CAXFJI010000123.1:0-7317 GCA_964003275.1 uncultured Planctomycetaceae bacterium | reverse complement strand
ACTTGAGCCCATGCTGAAGTCAGAACAATTTTATTGATGAGCTTCCCATGCTCAGATGAGGAAACGGGTAATTGCCCTGTGTATTTTGCGACGTGATGCAAAAGATTGATAGCCGCTGAGTTTTCGGGTATTTCCTTATGGCATGCCACACAGGTTCCATCCCGATTCATTCGTGTTAGTTCTTGTTTATTGAAGGCACGAGACAGTTTCCAGTGATGGCCAACAGTTGCAAGTTGATTTCCTTGCTCATCAACAATCTGCGACCAGTCATGATCCAAATTATCAATAGAGCCCATTTGAGGGCGTGCATTTTTGGAAAGAATAGTGCCATCTGTTGTTTCAAGATCAACGGTGTGTTCTTCATCCCATGCACGTGGTCCACCAATTCCCAGCCCGAGGGCTTTATCGGAAGCATGGCACGATTCACAGGTTCGCGCATTTTTTGTCATGGTGTGTGGCTGTACCGGACTCATGTCAATGGCAAGCTGGCCTTCATCACCACTTCTCTCCAACCCAGCAGCAGTTTTGAAAATATGATTTGTGAGAACAGGCTTTCCATCTGCACCAATAATTGTGACAGATGGTTGGCAGCCGGGCGCAAGAGGAGTGACTCGCCCCTCACCATTGATGCCCATCATCGGTTCTTCCCATCGCAGATAGCTCCTGAGTTCACTGACTTTCCCAGGTATCATGAGGTCATAGTCCGCTTCACCTCCATCTGTGCGATGCTCTTCGGTCGCATGCTTTCGCCCTGCTGCAACCCAGTCGAAACCCATCTTTGATGCGTCAATTTCTGGACAAAGATCCTTCTGGCTGTAGTCAACTTTGACATGGCACCCAAAGCATTGTGGTGCCCAGCTTGCATGGCATGTGTAGCACTCCATTCGATTGAGGTGCTTGGAAACACCTTGCATGGATACAAGACCTCGCTGACTGATCGCGTTTTCTGCAACAAGTTTCTTAAGTGGTTTCAGGCGGAGGTCTTTGCCTTCAGCTGTATAGATAACGACTTCATCACCGTCACGAACAACATTCTCATACGGGTTGCCGCGAGCCGTCAGTAAGAATCCATCAAGCCGTTCATGGGTTGCTCCCGCCCATGTATGGGGGAGCTGTTGTTGTGCAAGACCACGAGGCTCCCCTGTTGCAACGGTACTTGCAAATTCATCCATGAATCCGAGAGGCAGCTCCCATGGGAATTGATCAGGGGTGCCGTGACAGTCAGAACACTCAATTTGAACGGCAGCCAGATTAGTTGGAGCAAGAAAACCATCGCCGTGTACATCAATCGAGGTATGACAATCCTGACACTTCATGCCTTTTTGATAGTGAATGTCCTGCTCCATGGCTATGTAGTGCTTGGTGTGCAGCCCTGGTTGCTCTGTTCCGTTTTCATCATACGGAGATGCATACGGCGTTTCCATGAGGCCCTGAAATGATACACCGATTCGTTTTCCACGATTGTGGCAGGTCGTGCATGTTTCAACCGCCAGTCCATGATAGGTCACATCGTTGATTGTGACATCCGCGTCTCGGGTACCTTGAATTTGATGTGTGAGGGGATGACCTGTTTCTTCGCGGGAGATACTTGGGTCTGATCCTTCGTACAGTCCTTCATTTCCGTAGGGGATGTGACAACTAGAACATCCCATGCCACGGAAATCTCCACGAGATGAGCGACCCTTCACTGCATGGTGACAGCGATTGCACTCCTGACGGATGTATGTGAAAGCGGCGAGGGATGGGTCGTCATGCAATTTATCAAGTTCATTGAACTTCAATGCTTCTGGTAAGGGTTCATGCTTCTTTACGAATACGTTTGGCTCTAATGCAGTCAGCTTTTCCATATACTGCCTGTAGGCATTGGTTCCGAGGCGAACGGTAGGATCAGAAGGATTTTCAACTGCATAGTTTGCATAGCGATGTTCATAACCAGTCAGCGCACCAAAAGACCAACATGTTCCTTGGATCTTGCCAGCCTCTGTCATCATGAGGCTCTGCCACTGAACATTGACCTGTTCAGCGTGGCAACGCCCACAGGTTTTTTCATTGACCCATGGACTTCCGGGATCCGGGTAAAAGTCTTTTCCGCCATGCGCCAGGAGTACATCCTGTGTTTCATGAGGGTCTCCATTGTGGCATACAACACAACCGGCCGGATCCCCCATTTCGGCTCCCTTGGCCATAATCTCGTCAAGCATTTTTGAGCCAATCTCACGGATTGGCTCAATCTCCTGGTGACACGCCATGCAGCCAGATTGGGCTGCTTCAGGGAAGTGATCGAGTAATCGCTCAGGGCCTTTTGCCAATAGTCTGGAACAACACGTTCCTGCCAAACAACTCATTGATACTACAAAAAATATCCGGATGAGAAGTGCCATGACTACAGGAAGTTGTGAGGGGAGATGTGGCTCTAGAGTTCTGGAAGGAGTTTAGATTTTCTCCGACAAGATTCAGTCTACCAAAACCACTACTTTTTTTGTTTCTTCTCCGACGTCGTCTTTGAGCGATTTTTCACCGGGCGATTTTTCACCGGGGGTATATCTATTCCATACTGTTTCCAGAAAAGCAGATGAAATGTGTTGTGGCCCGTCAGTGGAGCATCCTCATTCACCATATTTGGTACGGCGTCATCAAACCATGCATCGTATGCAGCATTCATCTGCTTTGCGAGTTGTGTGTGTTGTTTGATGACATTGACCTTTTGCGAGGGATCATTTTCCATGTCGTAGAGTTCATTACGACCAACCAATCGATAACGCTGGTTGCGTACGGCAAAGTTAACATCACGCGAAGCTGCTGCCTCACCTTCTTTCCAACGACCTTTGTGGAAGAAACGAAATCGGTCTTCCCAGGGAGCTGTCGGGTTTTTGAGAAGTGGTACAAGACTTCTTCCATGAAGAAGTTCTTTTTGCTCTGGATGCCCTCCGACAATATCTGCAAATGTTGGAAGGATATCAAAATGATTTGCAATACGATCGACATCGGTGTCTGGCTTCAGAACACCAGGCCATCGCCAGAAGCTTGGAACACGCGTGCCGCCTTCATCAACACTTCCCTTTTTCCCTTTATGATCACCATTGTAGATCGAGGCCGACGGCCCATTGTCAGTCATGAAAATGAACAGAGTGTTATTTTCAATACCAAGTTCATCGATCTTCTGGCAGAGTCGACCAATATTGTCATCAATATTTTCAATCATCCCGTAGAACCCCACAGTGCTTTCCGGAAGGCCAGCGTCCAGAAACTTTTTCTTGTAGGATTCGGGCGCGATAAAAGGACCGTGAGGAGCATTGGTTGCGATGTAGGCAAAAAATGGTTGTGAGTCTTTTTGTGACTCGATCCACTGCATTGCCTGATTAAAGAAAATGTCTGTACAGAACCCCTTTGTTTTTACAAAGGAGTTATTGTGTAGGATTGCCGGGTCAAAATATTTATTTCCTGGTGCGTCACCACAACTGCCTCGATAGGACTGCCCAATGCCACCAGCTCCGTGAATAAAGACTTCATCAAATCCACGTTGATCTGGTCGATACGGCGCTTGGTCACCAAGATGCCACTTTCCAAAAATGGCGGTGGTGTATCCTGCATGCTTCAGCATTTCAGGCATTGTTGGAACGTCGAGTTTCATGCGTTCCCGCTCAAGGATGGTGTGTGTGACGCCAACATAAAATGGTGATCGTCCTGACATAATTGCTGAACGAGTGGGAGCACAGGTCGGGCTGACTTGAAATCGAGTGAAGCGAAGACTTTCCTTCCGTAACGCATCGAGATTTGGCGTTGTGAGGTCTGGATTTCCATGCCCGGAAAGGTCGTAGTAGCCCTGATCATCAGTAATAACAAGAATGATATTTGGCTTCCTTTCAAATGCCGGAGAGGCTGCGTGAGATTCGAGAACAACGCCAGAGGCAATGCTGGAACAGGCCAAGAAAAAAAAGAACTTATTCATAAAGGACTCCAGAGTGTCGTGCATAAGTATGTTCGTCTATCGGGCACATTAGTTGGTATGGAAACGAGCGTAATCCTGTTCAGACATCCAATGAAGGTCACGCCAATACGGAGTGTCATTAGGAGTCGGGGGACCTTCTGTTGTACGCCCAGTAATTACGATGCTCGTCAATTGTTTTTCCAGTATATCAGCAATATCTTGGTGTGATTCAATGACATTCACCATCTCCTCTGGGTCGTTGAGAAGGTTGTAGAGTTCTCGGTTTTGAGATTTTTGTTTACCCATCACTAACTTCCACTGCCTATCGCGAATGGCAAATTGCCCGCTACTTCCGTGATGAATGATGGGGAGACGACTATCTGTTTTCTGAGAGGTAAGAGCCGAGAGAAAACTCTGACTATCCTCTCCTGCGTTGATAGGTAATACATCATCCAACAGCTCAGCAAGTGTTGCGAGTACGTCTGTTTGACACACAGGCTGTGCGCATAAGCGCCCTGGGTTCACGATGCCAGCAGGCCAACGAACGATGAAGGGTACTCTGTGTCCTCCTTCATAAATTGAGCGTTTTCCTTCGCGAAAAATATAGTTGCTCGCATGGCCAAATTTCTCTTTTCTTTCCGTCCACGTTCGCTCTGGGCCGTTATCACTGCTAAACAAAACAATGGTATTGTTTGCAATCTTGTCGTGTTCAAGAAAGTCAAGGAGACGGCCAACATGCCAATCTGTTTCAATCATAAATTCGCCATATGCCCCTGCACGACCCTTCCCGCGAAACTGTTCCATTGGAATCACTGGTTTATGCGGTGAGGTATAGGGCAGGTACAGAAAAAAAGGCTTTTTTTTATCCCGTTGTTGCATCCACTCAATTGCTTTTGTTGTGAAGTTATCAAGGCACGCGATATCAATGAAATCTTTTGCAACTTCGAGCTTCCCTGTAAATTTCCCATGTTCATCTGCTGATCTCACATCGGCGGTTGTTTCATATGGGGGCATGATCCGGTAGTCAGCGATCGCAATACTATTTCGCTTTTTTTGGGTGAACTGAACTGGTGGGTTGTGAGCAAAACGCCCATCAAACCATGCCAGGATCCCATAGTTCATAGACGCTGGAATTCCCCAAAAGTATTCGAATCCTTTATCGAGTGGCATATCGAGCACTGGTTGTGTCCAGTCTCGCATGCCGCGTGTCCCAGGAAAATCCATTCCGAGGTGCCACTTGCCCACCATCGCAGTCTGGTACCCATGATTTCTGAGCAAACTCGCAAGCGTCAGTCGACTGTCATCAATCAGACATTTTCTTTCTGCATTAAACACGCCACGCTTGAGTTCAGTCCGCCAGCTATATCGCCCAGTGAGAAGTCCATATCGTGAAGGTGTGCAGACTGTGTCAGAACAATGGGCATCTGTAAAACAGACACCCTCTTGTGCCAGCCGATCGATATTCGGCGTCTTGAACCTTGAGTCAGGGTTCAGGTAGCTTGCATCTCCATATCCTTGATCATCCGTATAGATCAAAACGACGTTTGGATGGAGAGATTCATCTGCTTGGGTTTGACCAAGGAATAGAAGTAAAAGAAACACAAGCAAAAAACACATGTCTATTTCCTCAAGCAAGATTTTTTATGAACGGTATTCAAGAAAAGTAATCATTCCAATGGACTCATTCTCGATTGAATGACACGCTGTCTCAGATGAGTGGACCACTGGTTCATGGGAAATGTCTGACTTGGAAGTATGTTTGTTGTTTCACCTGGATCAGCTTTCATATCAGTTGCAACACGAGCAACCACTTCATCACGTTCCTGATCCCACCACTCAGTATAACGAAAGCGCGTGCTCCGTATGGAGTGTCCAATCACGCGTTGTTTTGTTGTTGAGTTTGTGTGGGGATACGAAGAATATGCGTAGACACGATGAGCGATACTGGGATTCTTGAGAATTGGAGCAAACGACTTGCCTTGGAGGTGTTGAGGTGGCTCAAGTGCACATAATTCACACAGTGTTGGATATACGTCGATCAGTTCGACCAACGCTTCGGAGGTGCCTTGGGCTTTCGGCATTGTCGGGTTTCGAATAATTAGGGGAACACGTGTATCACATTCAAAATTTGTGTGCTTACACCACGATGTATGGTCGCCCAGTTTCCAGCCATGGTCCCCCCAAAAAACAACAATGGTGTCGTCGGCAATATCTGCTGCTTCCAAGGCCTCAAGCAACACGCCAACATTTCTATCCGTGTAGCTTACACATGCATGATACCCGTGCAGCATACGCTTATTGAGTTCATCTGGATAATCAGCGGGTGTCCCTCGAGAAGGCACATCTGAATACGCTCGGAGTTCACCTGGTTGACGGTTGCGCGCCCATTCCGGGTAGCCAGGGGGCCAGCTGCGGTTGTCCGGAAGTGCAAAATCAACACGTTGGTAGAGGTTCCAATATCTCGTGGGAGCATTAAAAGGGAGGTGTGGTTTGGTAAAGCCAACAGCAAGAAAAAAAGGTTTGTCTGATTGAGCAAGTGTGTGTATTTGACGCGCGCCTTCTCTGGCTCGCATGCCATCAGCATACACGTGGTCTTCTACGTCTGCAGATTCAGTACATGGCCCACGGCTTTTTGTTGTCTGTGCTCCGGGAGCAGATGTTCGTGACGTTCGCATATTCAGCATGCTTTCTGGATGTGCATAGGTTGCTCCTTTCACCTGAATCCACTCGGACCAATTGGCTGGATCGACACCTGGGCCAGCGGTGCCATGATATATTTTTCCTAGGCCGACGGTCGTATAACCATTGGCTCTAAAGTGTTGATTTATCGTTACAACATGAGGCCAGCGTGTCCGCCAATCGGTCACGTGGTACGTGCGCTCCCCTGTAAATTCTGGATACAGGCCGGTCATCAAAGAGAGGCGAGAGGCACCGCAGACAGCCTGATTACAGTAGGCGTGAGAAAATAAAATTCCGGATGCTGCCAAACGATCCAAATGTGGTGTGATGGCACGTGGCTTCATCACCTGAGATGCATAGCACTGCAATTCAGGTCGCAGATCATCAACCGCAATAAATAAAACATTTGGGTGATGCCTTGACGGTGCTGCTGATATCTTGAAGTCATAAGCGAACAAGCTTCCAAGAATAACCAGTACGCAGGTGAGAGCATACTTCCAAGAGGCAGTCTTTGGTGGACAGTCGTCAATGGTCATAATCGCAATCAGATGTTGCCCCTCTGTATCTATAGGCATCTTCATTTTTATTCCAGAGTTCAAACGACAATACCTCCTGCAATCAGCCCCCGGGACTCTCCAAGCAATCGTCTCTCCACCAACAGAAGAAAGAAAAAGAGACACACGCACTCAGGTTCAACGATTAGCGAAGTG
>CAXFJI010000122.1:0-7383 GCA_964003275.1 uncultured Planctomycetaceae bacterium | reverse complement strand
TGAGCGAACATTTTCAAAAACTTCATACGATCATGCGCGACGGCGTAGGCATTGCTGAAAACTCTGCGTCCTATCACGTTGGCCCTATGTTAACCTTCAATCCTGAGACAGAACAGTTCACTGGCGAACATGCACAAGCAGCGAACGTCCTTCTCAAGGACCAAAACAATACCGGTTTTGAAGTGCCATCTGTGTCTCAGGTTTGAACACCCTAGGGGCTGAAACTTTTCATGACCGTTTTCCGCGGCTGCATGCCTGCCTTGATGACACCGTGCGACACGTCAGGAAAGCCCAACTATGATGCGTTGGTCTCGACGGCATCACATTTGATTGCCGAGGGCATGAGTGCTGTCGTCTATTGTGGCTCAATGGGGGATTGGCCTCTTCTGACAGATCAACAACGACAGGAGGGGGTTCGCCTCCTCGTTTCAGCCAACATTCCAGTTATCGTTGGTACGGGCAGCCAGAATACAACAATCGCAGAATCACATGCTGCCCATGCTGCACGCGTGGGTGCTGCTGGCCTAATGATTATTCCGAGACTCCTCTCTCGAGGCACCTCACGGTCAGCACAGAAAAATCACTTTTCACGAGTGCTCCATGCGGGGGATCATCTCCCTGCGGTCATCTACAACAGTCCTGTATACGGTTTCACAACCGACGCTGAGCTCTTTTTTGAACTGCACACACAGTTTCCATCCTTGGTTGGCTTCAAGGAATTTGGTGGACCCGACGCGCTAACCTATGCCGCTGAGCACATCACGAATGAACATGAGGAACTGTCCCTTATGGTTGGTGTAGACACGCAGGTACTGCACGGTGTGATTCACTGTGGAGCGACTGGGGCCATCACAGGCGTTGGAAATGCTCTCCCAAAGCCGGTTCTTCGACTTCTTCACCTCTGCCGACAAGCAGCCGATGGAAACAAGGAAGCCCTCCAGTTGGCACGCGAACTTGACCAGGCCTTACATATCCTTGCAACATTTGATGAAGGGCCAGACCTTGTTCTATTTTACAAACGTCTGATGGTGCTCAATGGTCACCTCGAGTATTCGCACCAGATTGATGCAACGGATACGCTAAGCGATAGCCAACGAGTTTTGATTGATAAAGAGTGGCAACAATTCAGCCTCTGGTGGGAATCATGGCGGGGCACATGCTAGTCAGTATTTTCAATGATGTTATTGGTCCAGTCATGCGAGGACCATCAAGTTCACACTGCGCTGCAGGCTTGCGCATCGGACGAATGGCCCGCGACCTCATTCAAGGGACACCAGATTCTGTTCTCTTTGAGTTTGATCAAGCAGGTTCACTTCCAACAACCCACGAATCACAGGGGTCTGACATGGGGCTCTTTGGTGGTCTTCTGGGGTGGGAGGCCGATGATGCACGACTTCCTCAATCAAAAAAAGCCATCGAAGCAGCCGGAACGAACGTGACGTTCCGAACCATCAACGTTGGTGATCCACATCCAAACACCTACCGGATACATCTCAACAAAGGAAGCAGCACATATTCTCTTCGTGCGATCTCAACGGGCGGTGGCATGATAACGGTGATCAGAATGAATGATTGGTCTGTCTCCTTACATGGGGACACCTACGCCACCCTTTTCGAATGGACTGATGGCGGAGCAACACATGACATGGACAGCCTGTGCACAAACATCATTCAACAGGACATGCCAGAACGACTCACGCACCCAATATCTCTGCAGCATGATGGAAATGGTTCCCTCCTCCTCGTAGAAACCTTTGAACCACTCCATGATAAAACCCTGAAAAGAATTCTCGTTGAAACCAAGCCATCCCGTCATCATGCCCTGAATCCTGTTCTACCAGTCCTATCTCACCGTGCGATGCGGGTTCCCTTTTCATCCGCAGCAGAACTCATGCAAACAGAACACGCTGGAGAGGCACCGCTCTGGAAACATGCAGTTGCCTATGAAATGCTCCGCGGCGGGATTTCTGAAGACGCTGTTCTTCAAAAGATGAAGGATATCGTTATCATCCTTCGCAAGTCTGTTCGGGAAGGCGTTGCTGGAACGTCGTATAGCGACCGAGTCCTTCCTGCTCAAAGCCCAAAGCTCGCAGCCGCCCTGCAGAGCGGTCACCTCATTGGGGATGGTCTGCTCAATGACATTCTTCTGTCGACCTCAGCCATGATGGAAGTCAAAAGCTCAATGGGGGTTATCGTTGCCGCACCAACGGCTGGAGCATGTGCTGCATTGCCAGCCGCTGTGCTCTCCGTGTGTGATGCGCTCAAAAAAGATGATGACGCAGCAGCAAAAGCCCTACTGGCTGCTGGATTGATTGGTGTCTTCATTGCAACACCGTGGTCCTTTGCCGCTGAATCGGGTGGCTGTCAGGCGGAGGGAGGATCGGCAGCGGCAATGGCTGCTGCTGCGTTAGTGGGTCTTGCTGGGGGTCCGACACACCAATCACTCACAGCTGCATCCCTTGCACTTCAAAGCATGCTTGGTCTGATCTGTGACCCAGTCGCCAACCGAGTCGAAGTACCATGCCTTGGTAAAAATGTCCTTGCGGCAACCAACGCGCTTGCCTGTGCCAACATGGCCTTGGCTGGCTTTCACCACGTCATTCCCTTTGATGAGGTTGTTCTGACAGCCAGAACTGTTGCCGAACAGATGCCCCGTGAGGTGAAGTGCACAGCACTCGGTGGTCTTTCCACCACTCCAACCTCAAAATTTATCGAGCAACAGCTTGCCACAGCGGGCAACTCGGGATGCGATGGCTGTAGCTGTTTTCAGTAGTATCCTTGAATGAAACACTTCGCATATCATCTTTCACGCATTCGAGAAGGACCATGCAAAAACTAAAAACAATTCTGCTGCGATGTTTTCTTGTTGTCTTTTCGGCAGGCTGGGTGTTCCCATTCTGGCTTGCCGGAGCGGCGTATCTCAACTTTGTTCAGATTGAAGCATGGCCACTGTGGCGAGGCGAGACACCGATCAACAGTTTTCCATTCCTTCGTTTTGTTTCCAATGCATTCTTTATCGGGTGTGGATGGCTCATGCTGGCGCTGGCTTTTTGGACATGGATCTTCTCTGCCAACGTGATAGCAAAGGACAAAGCATGAACTTCCCTGGATTGGTTGTGATCGCTATTGGACTACTTGTTTTTATTATGAGCGGCCGAGGGCTAATCGGAAGGCACGGATCGATTCCATGCCTTCTGCCGGGCGTCATGCTTCTGCTGGCTGCAGCATTGGGCAGTTGGCATGCGTGGGTAGAGTCTGGATCTCTCGGATTTACCCTTCTTTATTTAATTGTTTTCCTTTTTGGCATTGCCTCCTCGTGGAGACAGATTCTGCTTTGGAAGAACACGTACTCCAGAAACAATACTCCATGACATATTCCAGAATCTGTGTCTTCCTAATACTGTCTACTGTTGTCATGGCACCGACCAAGGTATTCGTATACGCAGATGAAAACTCTTCGGCATGGCAACTCACATGGAGTGATGAGTTTGATGGCGACACGATTGATCAAACAAAGTGGGATGTTGTGCTTGGCAATGGTTTTTTTGACTACAATGCAAACCAGTGGATTCATGGGTGGGGAAATGAAGAACTTCAATACTATTCAGCCGAACCGCACAATGCATTTGTTGAAAATGGTTCTTTACATATTCGAGCCGTGAAAGAGTCTCTCCACGGATGCGGATATACGTCTGCAAAACTGCAAACACGCACACGAGATAGTCGTTCTCTCTTTCAACAACGGTATGGACGGTTTGAATTTCGTGCCAAACTTCCACACGGCCCTGGACTGTGGCCGGCACTTTGGATGCTACCTCAATCAGAGCACTACGGAACCTGGCCGGCATCTGGCGAAATTGATGTCATGGAGGCACGAGGGCAGGATCATAAGAAGATTATCGGCACGCTTCACTATGGTTCCCGCTGGCCAGCACACGCTCACTCTGGCGGTGAATTTGTCTTTTCTGATGAGACCGATATTTCTGATTTCCACACATACGCCATCGAATGGGAACCGGGCATTATTCGATGGTTTGTTGATGACACGCAATACAATCAGCAGTCTTTCTGGTGGAGCAGTAGCAAGACGGATGGCCCGAAAGGAGTCTTCCCAGCAAATGAAAATGATATCAATGCATGGCCAGCACCTTTCGACAAACCATTTTATCTCATCATGAATCTCGCTGTTGGTGGAAGGTTTGCCGGAAACCCAGACCAATCGACCACGTTTCCAGCAGAAATGCTTATCGATTATGTTCGGGTGTATAAAAAGAAGACTGCGTACAAAAAAATGTCACCTCGCGGTGATGGATCTCTTCCGTTCCAAGTACCGTAACTATTTGATTACATCAGCGTGCACCACCAAAACCGAACAACTGACATGCTGCGGTGCCCAAAGTTGAAAAAACAACCGTGAAGTGGATACTTTTTTCTCACACCACATCTTTTCTTTCTTGGAGTTCCCCATGCGTTGCACTGTTCAGGCACTTATGCTTACCTGCCTCGCTTTGCCTTTAGCCACAACTCCTGTGTGTGTTCAGGCCGAAGAGGTCGTCTGGACGCCGCTATTCAATGGTGCGTCTCTGGATGGATGGGAAAAAGTTGGAAAAGAAGACAGCACATGGACCGTCCGAGATGGTGCCATCGTTGGCTCGGGGTCACAGTCGATGCTCGTCTGTACAAAACAGTCCTTCAAAAACTTTCGATACCGTGCAGAGATCAAGATCAATGACGGTGGTAATTCCGGCATGTATTTTCGCACAACACGCAAGCCATCATTCACTGACGGCTATGAGGCACAGATCGATAGCACCCACAAAGATCCTATTCGGACCGGATCAATTTATGGCATGTGTCATGTCTATAAAGACCTCGTCAAACCAAATACCTGGTTTCAATATGAACTCGAGGTCCGAGACGATGTCTGGAGAAGACGCCCGTTGACGCGAATCAAGGTGATTGTGAACGGTGACGAATTATATGAATACCTTGACTTTGCCAAGACGTTTGAGGAGGGTTACTTTGCGTTTCAGCAACATGACCCGGGTAGCGTTGTAGAAATTCGAAGTGTTGAGGTCGTCCCTCTTGATGATTGACGCGTCCGGTCTCACAACACGTGCCCCCATAATCCTTGATGCTCTCTAAGGTCAGAAATGCATTATGAATCTCCGAGTATGGATACAACGAATACCATCCACCTCTGCTCTCATGCTGGCAGGAGTCTTTGCTTCTTTCTCAGGTGCATCTGCCGAGCCTCCCGTTCGACGGTTTGACGACCCTGGTGCACCACCCTTTATTCGGCTTGATGGTCAACCGGGACGTACTCCACCACTTCACTCAAGCGGAAACTATGTCATTGGCCCAGAGTACACACCAGCGCCTGAACTCCAGATCATCGCGGGAGTACCACAAGGCAAGGTTATTCAATTCACGATTGATTCCCGTGACACCAAGCTTCTGAATCCTGGTATTGCACGTAATGAGTTTGGCAGAGTTGATCCTGACAATCCAAAAACACTCATCGTGGAGACCCATGAAATAAACTATATCCGTCAGATCACGGTGTATGTACCAGAACAATATCACCGAGGCTCTCAAGCACCATTCATGATTATTCATGATGGCCCCAAGGGAAAACCCCAGATGGCAATCCCGCGGATGCTCGACAATCTCATTTATCAAAAGAGAATTCCACCAATCATTGCCATTTTTATTGCAAACGGTGGCGGGGATGCTCAAGGACATGAGCGAGGCAAGGAATACGACACCTTGTCAGGGCTTTTCGCAGAATACATTGAAACGGAGGTCCTACCACGCGTTGAAAAACAATGCAGTGTTCGGCTGACGAAGGATCCATCACACCGAGCTGCAATGGGAAGCAGTTCGGGTGGAGCGGCAGCCTTGAGTATGGCGTGGTATCGACCCGATCTTTATCACAGGGTACTGACCACATCAGGAACCTTTGTCAACCAACAGTGGCCTTTCAATCGTCAGACACCTGATGGAGCCTGGGGATATCACACAACACTGATTCCCCAAAGTAAGAAAAAGCCGTTGCGTATCTTTCTCGCTGTCGGAGACCGTGATCTTTTGAATCCAAATGTCATGCGAGATGGGATGCATGACTGGGTCGAAGCCAACCACCGAATGGCAAAAGTACTACAAAAAAAAGGCTATCCCTACCAATATCTCTTCTGTCAGGGAGCGGGCCACGGCCTGAGGAAAGCGAAAGAACAGTTTCTCGCGCATGCCATCGAGTGGGTATGGCATGACTCTGCGATACACTCGGAGTAAGTGTCAGTGCATGCACCCTTTTTGTGTCATCTGATCCTTCAAATAATGTTATCGTGTCTGAAAGAATTAATGACTCCAAAAAGCACTTCTCTTTTGACTATCGTTTCGATATGTAAATACATGATGTGCCTTTACCACCGTCAGCATCCATCCGTGAACAGCCTCTTGATTGGAAAAATAAATGTCTAGCTCTTGTTCAACCACACGCCGTTCATTTCTTCGCACAACATGTGCAGCGGGGCTCTCACCAACCATAGTGACCTCTGGACAGCATGCTCTCGCTACACAATCCCGCCAGGAACGACCTGTCTTTGCAACAATCGGTGTGAGAAACCAGGGATGGGCTATCACCCGTAAATCATTCAAGTTTGCAGACTTTGCTGCCCTTGCAGATGTCGATGAAAATATTCTTGGAGAAAATATAGAAAAGGTCAAAAATGCTCAGAATGGAAAGGCTCCTGACGGCTACAAGGACTACCGAAAAATACTCGATCGGAAAGACGTTGATGCGGTCATGATCGCCACACCAGACCACTGGCACACTAAAGTAGCTGTGGAAGCCATGCTTGCCGGAAAAGATGTGTACTGCGAAAAACCACTCACGCTGACGATCGATGAGGGCAAACTCATTGAAAAGGTTGTGAAACAGACTGGACGAATCTTCCAGGTTGGCACGATGCAACGGACCGAATCAGGGCATCGTTTTCTTCAGGCTATTGCTCTGATCCGAGCGGGGCGAATTGGTGCCATTAAGAGGGTCACCTGTGGTATCGGTGGCTTCGAAGCATCTCCAACAATTCCAGCTGTACCACCCCCAAAACATCTTGACTGGGATGTTTGGCTTGGACCCGCCCCAAAAGTCCGCTATCGGGCAGTCCCAGAAATACGAAAAGGGTATGGTGGCGGAGTGCCGTTATATAGCAACTGCCACTATTCATTCCGTAACTGGCATGAATATTCGGGAGGCAGACTCACAGACTGGGGCGCTCATCATGTTGATATTGCCTGCTGGGCCATCGGGGCTACAAACACTGGACCAAGTCGAGTCAATCCACTGAGCTATACATTGCCCGTTGCGTACAAAGATGG
>CAXFJI010000121.1:0-7420 GCA_964003275.1 uncultured Planctomycetaceae bacterium | reverse complement strand
AAGAGTCATTTTCCTCAAATAAATATTCATGGCTTCTCCCCTCCTGAAATTTATCACTTCACAAAGATCTCCAAAAAATCACTACCTGAAGTGCTTGAGCGTCTTGCTCGAGCAGGACTGGGCTCGTTGCCAGGTGGCGGAGGAGAGATTCTTGTTGACCGCGTTCGAAAAGCCATGACACGAGGGAAGGTTCTCACTGATGACTGGCTTGACGTACACCGCCAATGGCATCGACTTGGAGGTAAAAGTACAGCGACAATGATGTATGGTCACATTGAAACGCTCGCGGAGCGAGTTGAACATCTTGAACGCCTCAGACAACTTCAGGATGAAACAGGAGGTTTTACAGCTTTCATTTGTTGGTCATTTCAACCTGACAACACTGAGATGGACAATCTTCCCTCGACTGGAGCATTTGAATATCTGAAAACCCAAGCCGTTGCTCGACTATATCTGGACAACTTTCATAACATCCAATCAAGCTGGGTGACTCAGGGAAAAGAAATCGGTCAACTTGCTTTATTGTTTGGTGCAAATGACATGGGAAGCCTCATGATCGAAGAAAACGTCGTGAGTGCGGCGGGAACGGTTCATCATCTCACACTTGAAGAAATGAAATCATCGATTTCGAATTTAGGCTGGATTCCTCGTCGACGAAATGTTTTTTATGAACTGGTCGATGGAGATATCGACACCCGAGTGCCAAATTCAATCAGTTCTTCCTGTGATCTTCCGATCGTTACGGCTGTCCCATCGTGATTGCTGCAGACGGTCAATTGACGCTTCGGTGCCGCACGATTCTTCCGATGTCATCAGCGCCTATTTCAGGTGGCTGGATTCGCATCAAACGTGGAAAAATTTTTTCCATTGGTCGACATAATGCCCCGCCCTCTGCCATTGACCTTGGAGACGCCATCGTTCTTCCGGGACTGATCAACGCTCACACGCATCTCGAGTTTTCAGATCTTGAAACACCTATCGATCCCTCTGGAGGTCTTGTATCGTGGATTGAGAAACTTGTGAACCACCGTCGACAGCGTTCCGAACGGGGCACTCATCAAACAAAGGTATCTTCGGCTATACAGAAGGGGCTTTGTGAATCTGCATCCGTTGGTGTCACAACCATCGGTGAAATCTCAACGGGATCACCTCCTGAGGTCTATGATGCACGTGGCCCTCGTGTCCGTGTCTACCATGAGGGACTCGGAATATCTTCAAGAACAATTCATGACACAGTGAATCGACTTCAAAAGCAATTGCCTTCTCATCGCCACACCCAAGGGCTCCACGGTTTATCCCCACACGCCCCTTACTCTGTGGGCAGTTCTCTTGGAAGATTCATGACAGCACTCGCACAACGTCAACACTTACCAGTTGCCATGCATATTGCTGAAAGTCTTGATGAAGTTTCCTTGATTAACAACCGAAGTGGAACCTTCCGAACGCTGCTCGAAACGCTGGGGGCATGGCCAAAAGAAACACCACCCACGTTATTGCCACCATCAGAATGGGTATCTTTGCTCGCGAAAACTCCTCGCGCTATGATTGTTCATGGCACATTCCTTCCACGAGACCCTGACGCAATGGCCCGACTCACGCGACACCGTAGTCGACTTGCCATAACAATTTGCCCACGAACAACTCTCGCATTATCGGGAGAATATCCCCCACTGGCCTCTTTTCTTCAGGCCGGCCTCCACGTAGCGTTGGGTACGGATAGTCGTGCATCGAATCCTGATCTATCGATACTCTCTGAATGTCGCACACTTGTTGACAGTGGCCTTGCAAGTCCTTTGCAAACAGTGTTGATGGCGACCCGTAATGGAGCGTGGGCATTAATGCTCGAACGACAGTGTGGTAGTCTCACGTGCGGACGAAGAGCCGACCTCACCATCGTGCAACCAGGTTCAAAGTACACTGATCCTTTTGAGGCTCTACTTGATCCATCAACAAGCGTTATTGGAACCATGCGATCAGGCAAGTGGATTCATGGCAGCATTGATCCCTAGGATCACAAACGACAAATCAAAGCCTGCAATTTGAGATTTGGGTCTCAATAATCGCGGTTGCACCGAGCGTTTCAAGTTGTTCAATGATAGCATGCGCTTCGCCCCGCTTTACCATCGCTCGAACCGCACACCACTGATCATCTTCCAATGCCATCACTGTTGGTGAGTTGAAACCAGGTGTAATGGCCTCGACCTCGGCTAGGTGTTTTCGAGGAACATTGTATTCGAGAAGTGACCATGAACGGGCAATGATGATTCCTTCAAGTCGTCTTACGATTCTGTCAGCCAGAGACGAATGCTTCATACTTTGATTTTGGATGAGAACCGTTTCATACCGACCGATCTCATCAAGCATAACGAGATGATTAGCCGCAAGAGTGCTGCCTGTCTCAACAAGATCAACAATGGCGTCAGCGACTCCAAGAGAAATCATGATTTCTACACTTCCAGAGAGCTCTACAAAGTGAACATCAACACCTCGTTCAACCAGCCATTGGCGCGTAACTCGTGGAAAACTCGTAGCGATTCGTTTTCCTGCCAAATCCTGAGGATCTTTGATCTCAGACGTCTCCGGTACACAAAGAGCCAAGCGACAAAACCCCACACCGAGGTGAAGCCGATCGATAAGTGTGCAACCACTTTCGGCGACCAGATCAGATCCTGTGATGCCGAGGTCAATTGCTCCCTCCGCTGTGAGCACTGGAATATCATCTGTACGGAGAAACGTGATCTCAATCGGCATATCCCGACATCGTGCAAACAAGGTACGATCTGAACGCCTGAATGACAGCCCAGCATCATTCAATAACCGTGACGCCACCTCACACAATCGTCCCTTGCTTGGAATTCCGATACGTAACAAATCCTCTTGAGAGTGACTGTTATTTATTTTACTCATCTTTCCCCACCCTCTCTTGAGGAGGACGATCGCGAAGACTTTTCATCGATCCCCGACACCCCAAAGCGTCGTGCAAGTTCATCCTCAACATGTCGAAAGGCCACGTCACGTGCTGCTAACAACACAAGTGTGTGATATATGAGATCAGCTGCTTCTGACACAACTCGATCACTACTCTCCTGTCCAGCAGACTCAACGAGTTCTGACGCCTCCTCAGTAACTTTGGCTCCACAGGCAGAAATGCCTCCAGCCAGCAATTTACTAGTGTAGGATCGAGTAGGATCTCCGCCCTTGCGAGTTGTAATAACACCCTCAAGACGTTCAAGTACTTCACCAAACTGACGCATCAATGGCTCCAAAACTGAAAGCACCACATAATACCCCGGCCAAACAATGAACCGGAACACTCAATCCTACCACGCGTCACACTGAAGGAATCTCACGGTAGTCCAATCGCTTCAAATGGTGCAATCATGATGACCGAACCTCCTTACCTTGACTCAGATTGTTGGATTTTGTCTGGACCAACTGCCTCTGGAAAAACATCACTTGCCATTACCATGGCACAGCAACTCAATGCTGAAATCATCAGTGTCGACTCGATGGCTGTCTACACTGGGCTCGACATCGGCACTGCAAAGCCAGACGCAACCCAGCGACAAATAGTTCCACACCACTGCCTGGATCTGGTACCCCCAGAGAAAACATTCAGTGTGGCTCATTGGCTGCACGCCTCCTCGGATGCAATCAAAGTGATTCGAAATAGGGGGAAAAAGGTTTTATTTGTTGGTGGCACACCGTTGTACCTTCGTAGCCTCTGCAACGGACTTGCACCACTGCCCCCTGAAAATCCAGCACTACGCCAACAGCTTGAACATGATGCCAACACACATGGGCTCCAGTATCTCCACAGTCAACTTCAAACACGTGATCCACTCGCAGCAAGTCAGATTCATCCCAATGATAAAAAACGCATTATTCGGGCCCTTGAGGTGATAGAGACAACCGGTCATCCGCTCAGTGATATCAGGCAGACAGCTAAAGTGAACTCACATTCCCGTTCCCCCACATTTCAGTCGCAAATGCTCATCCTCGATATGCCAAGAGCATATCTGTATCAACGCATTGGAAAACGAGTCGATAATATGTTTTGTTCTGGTCTGCTTGAGGAAACACACCATGCGATGGCACACGGCGGGTTTGGAGGGACTGCATGCCAAGCTCCTGGTTATGCAGAAGCCATTGCTTTTCACAACAAACAGGTTGCTCTTGATGAGGCCATTGAACAAACAAAAAAGAGAACTCGTCAGCTTGCCAAAAGACAACTAACGTGGCTACGAAGCTTCAAGAATGCGATTTGGATCACTGCTTGAACGGCATGGCTCTCTAGGACTGAAACCTGCGTTGTTCTCAATGGCACTCAGCCCTGTGATTCAGGTGAGGAACACCGCCGAGAACGAATGTATTTCGTGTAGACACTTGTGAGAGATTCCACAGATGAACGCTAGCATTTTGGATGCTAGCACTTGATCTTGTGGTCAACACAACACCAAACCACAAAATCCAAAAAATCGTTGCAGTTGCCCTTGATCGCTCTATTTTGACATCTCGCTGAGCGTGATTCAGGTTCAATCTGTCACATGCGAAGCGAACAGGCTCGAACGACGGAATTGGCTCGAGGCTTCAAGCGAAGCACCGGCCCGGAACCAAGGACGGTACCGACCGCCGTATATCCCTCGAGGATCGAGGGTGAGGCGAATCGGTCATGTTTTTGGTCTCTGGGGGTCATGAAGACCACCTCGTCGTCGGGCGAGCTGGCAGGATGCCGGCTCAGACATCGTGTAGAGGAAACCCATGGCAGCCAAACCCCTGATCGGCATCAACACTGACTTCCGTCCGTCTCGAAAAGAACATGCGGCACTTTCATTTATTGCCGCCGGCTACTACGACGGGATTATCAATTCTGGCGGCGTTCCCATCATTATGCCACCACTTGCCGATGAGGACGATACCATACGACTACTCGACATGCTTGACGGTGTCGTACTCGTTGGGGGATCTGATCTTGATCCAAGACGGGATGGATATATGCCACATCCCGCAGTACGGCCAATGGATTCTCGGCGTGAAGATTTTGATCGCCTTCTTGCCAAGCACATATGTGCTCGTCATATGCCCGTTTTGGGGGTCGGCGCTGGCATGCAACTCCTCAATCTCACTGAGGGCGGAACCCTGTTCCTCCATATTCCAGAAGATCTACCCAAAGCGATCCCTCACAAAGATCCAATTGACCAATCGCACCGCCATGCACTCATTGTAGAACGCGGATCTGCAATGGAACGCGTATATGGAGATGGGGAGATTCGTGTGAATAGCATGCATCACATGGCCATTGATGATCTTGCAAACAGCTTCCGGGTGACAGCAAGATCCCCGGACGGTGTCATTGAAGCGTTTGAAAGCGATGTGGATGGTTGGGTTGTGATTGGAACACAGTTTCATCCCGAGGCAGAAAGTGCATCTGCCCTTGATGGAAAGATTTTTGAAGAATTTATTATCGGGATCACTGGGGAGGTACCTGAGATGCGGATGGTTGCTTAGGACCAGCCAATATTGAAAACAACAATTTCCGGCCCGTCGTTTCGTCCATACGGCCGACGGGCCGGTTCTCTCTTGGCAAACAGCCCATACCGTTTGCAGTGCGTTTCAAACCCCTCTGCATGGACCCGACCTGGATCTGCAACAAATGCTACTCCATCTGCTGCCAGACAATCATGGATCACAGCAGCTATGGCAGGCGCATGACACGGTTCATAGAGAACATCTGATGCAACCATGAGGTCGAACCTTTGTGACATCTTTGTGGAATCCCGCCAATCAAACAGCTGCGTCTCTATCTGTTTTTCAAATCCATTCGCTTTGGCATTGAACTGAACCCCGTCGAGTGCTGGCTGTTCGTAATCCGTCGCCGTAACATTGAAGCGTTGACGGGCTGCAACAAGCGATGGTAACCCAAGCCCACACCCCACCTCGACCAAGGTCCGTCCATGTCCCCGCTCTGTAGCCAGGCGCTCGGCTAGCACAATGGCTGACTCCCACACCGTCGCCCAGTATGGTAACCGTTCATCAGCTTGAAACGCTGCGTCATCAATGAGAGCATCCATGTCAGGTGGATGCCAGACGCACAGGTCCCCACCGGGCAATGCGACAACCTGCTTCACTGGTGAAAAACGACTAAAACTTGACACTGGAATTCAGTTTCCCTCGGAAAATCAAACGATCGTGTACAGTCCTACACCTTACTGGTGCGCAACTTACGTTGATGGACGATACCATGTGTAGGTGATATCTCCCCTGCTTTAACCTCTCTGTATCTTCTTTCCATTATTGATGACCTCCTTCATCGCGTACGGAAACAGCACACCCGTCCCGCTATTCATTCCATGCTAACAAACTACGATTTCCACTTACTTGGTGAAGGACGTCATTGGCAAAGCTATGAGAAGCTTGGAGCGCATCGCCACGTTCTGGATGGAATTGCTGGTGTCAATTTTGCTGTCTGGGCTCCGAATGCAGACACCGTCAGTGTGGTCGGAGATTTCAACGGCTGGGATGGACGGTTGCATCAAATGGAAAACCGCAATTCATCTGGAATCTGGGAGCTTTTTGTGCCCAACATCCCATTAGGGGCTCTCTATAAGTTTCGTGTGCATAGCCGCGGACAACACCACGATAAATCAGATCCGTATGGCTTTGCTGCAGAACATCCTCCACAAACCGCCTCCCAAGTGGTTGATCTGTGCCAGTACGAATGGGGCGATACTGACTGGATGGCACGCCGCACAGACGTCAATGCTCTATCTTCACCCTTATGCATATACGAAGTTCATCTTGGAAGTTGGCGTCGCTCGGACACTGATCCAAACAGATGGATGTCATACCGGGATCTTGAACGAGAATTGATTCCTTATTGTGTTGAGATGGGTTTTACGCATGTCGAATTCCTTCCTCCTGCAGAGCACCCTCTTTCAGCCAGTTGGGGATACCAGACCATCGGCATGTTTGCTGCCACAAGTCGATTCGGAACACCTCACGACTTGATGTCACTCATTGATGGATTTCATCAAGCTGGCATTGGGGTCATTATTGACTGGGTTCCGGCTCACTTTCCCAAAGACGATCATGGACTTCGGCAATTTGACGGAACAGCACTTTATGAACATGAAGACCCGCGCAGAGGAGAACATCCAGACTGGGGAACACTCATCTATAACTATGGCCGAAATGAAGTGTCGAACTTCTTGATCTCAAGTGCTCTTTTCTGGCTCGACAAATACCATGTTGATGGGCTTCGTGTTGATGCCGTAGCATCAATGCTATACCTCAACTACAGTCGAAAAGAAGGTGAATGGCTCCCAAACTGCTTTGGTGGCCACGAAAATCTTGAGGCCGTTGAATTTCTGAAGCAACTGAATGTTCAGGTACATGAACACTTCCCCGGTGTTCTCACCAT
>CAXFJI010000120.1:0-7454 GCA_964003275.1 uncultured Planctomycetaceae bacterium | reverse complement strand
CCGGCAGACAAGGAAAACCGAAACCCGATAGCGACAAAAAGACCCGACGGCAGACGAGCAGAAGAAGAAGGGTAAAATAGGGAAAGTCTAACGCGCAGACACTGTATCCTCTGGCGCTGACTTAGGTAGTCGAAGCATTACGCAGGTTCCACCGCCCATATGCGTTTCAAGCTCCAGGACACCGCCATTGGTATCAATCAAACGCCACGCCTTAGAGAGACCAAGCCCAATGCCTCGCCCGGCTTCACGGCCACTAAAAAAGGGATCTAATGCTCTCCTTGCCGTCTCCTCATCCATTCCTCGTCCGTTATCAACAATTTTGATGACCGACAAAGCAGGTGCATTTGGATCATCCTTTTGAATGGGTTCGAGCGTCAATGTGACATTGCCACCTGGGTCGACTGCTTCAAGGGCATTAATAACCAATGCCCGTATGGCCTCCGACACTTGAGCACCATCGACCCAAGCATCAACGGCTTCAGCAGGAGCCGAATACTCCAAACGTGCATGTCGGACGGCAGCCATTGTTTGTGCATTTGCAAGCACATCATTCACAAGCTGACCTAATTCAACCAATGAGGGCTGGGGTCTCGGCGGCCGTGCAAAGACCATCAACCCACCAATCATATCTCTTGCCCGAAATGCCTGGTCTACAATGGTGGCCAACCGACGGCGCCGTTCAGGATCAACTTCATCCAAGAGCAACGCCTGAGCACGAGCCGCAATATTTGCCAACGGATTATTGATTTCATGCCCGGCACCGTACGCTAACTCACGCATAGCTGCCAAACGACCTTCGCGGACAGTATCATCAAAACGCTGGGCACTCATATCCAACGCTAATGCTGCACTGACAGCATCACGAAGAACTGTCGCCTCAAGAGAAGGCTCAACGGCTGACGCAGGAGGAAAGGCACTCGCCAGACGATCTGCACTCCCAGCAAGCACAGCGTCTACCAGTGTCTGAACTTCTTGACGAAGATCCTCAGCACCCTGCTGATGAGACACTACGCCAGCATCCACTAAGAATTCAGACCAAGATGCTTCCGTCAAAAATACTGCCCCTCCAACACGCCCTGAACGCACGTCATCACTGAGAACCAACGAGTCGGCAAGACAACGAACCGCCGTTTGGCCAGCAACACCCGTGCGCCTCTGCCACTCAGACAAACAAACAGCCACAGATGGACAGCTACCAGCAAAATCCCACACGAGTTGCCAGCTTTTGGCACTTTCGTTTGCCAGACGTTGTTCAAAATCAAGAAAAAGCACAGCCCTCGCCAGACCAAGACAGGCCTGACGAGGGACTGGCAATGCTAACGAAGCCCGATCGTCACGTTCGAGCAGCAACCAGACTCCAGATGGTGACGCCATCACGAACCGGCAGCAACCGACTCCATATCCAAAAGACCACAGATGCGATCAACAAGAACTTCTGCCTCAAAGGGCTTTTGCAGAAACTCATTGGCACCAGATGCCTTAAGGTCCTCAATGCGATCGGGTTCACACATGCCTGAGATGCATATGATCTTTACCTCGTCCATTGTGGAATCGCTGCGGACACGCTGACACACCTCTTTCCCATTGATATCCGGAAGCATAACATCCAGCACAATCAGATCTGGACGATAATCCTTCACGAGCATCCCAGCATCAAATCCATTATTGACACTGCGCGTCTCAAAACGACCATCCCTCTCCAGAACATCTGTAATCAGTTCTACAAGATCTTGGTCATCATCTACCACCAACACTTTTCTTCGACCACTTTCTAATGCATCTGTTGGGATGCCATTGTCTCTCATAAACAAGAACAACTGGTCACGAGGAATTCTGCGAAACCGGCTGCCCGGAACGCGAAAGCCCTTCAGTTGCCCAGAGTCAAAACAGCGAATAATTGTCTGCTGACTTACTTTGCAGATCTTCGCTGCCTCACCGGTCGTATAAACAGTCTTTTGCATGCGCTCTACCTCTCCCTAGCCGCAGCACAGCTAGTCAAAACGGAATTCAGGCTTCCTCATCCGCGATTTAGCCCTGAACACCTAAGGCCTCCTGTTGCCATTCTCAAACGATACGACCACCAGTCTCCCAGATAGCCGAAGCGTCTGTCGCCGCTCTCCATCTCGACGAAATTGTCCAGAGGACACAAACAACGAAGAAAAGAGAAAGAATTCGGTCCATCACAGCACTGAGTCCTTTCCATCGTAGCCTCCTTGTTTGCCATCCTTGCCAGACACCGGACTCTAACGCCAGTCTGCGCACTGAGTCAATATCGCTCAAACCGCCGGAAACCACACATTTGCAAACTTTTTCCAGGCCACCCTCCTGCCCAAAAAGGCCCAGACATCGCCCAAGGACACCTGTGCCCTTATTCCGGCGAGGCAACCTCCAGCAATTCGATAGCCGGCTGGTTATCAAGCAATATATGTGCGACCCTACCAAACGTCCGAGAACGTCCCTCACTGCCTCCAAGGAGCTTTCTCAACCCCTCCTCAGGGACCACTTCGATTAATTGCACATTCCGCACTTCTCTCAATACATTTGCTTCGATCAGCAGTCGACCAAGAGGCGTTTTCTTGTTGCGTATGGCATCTGCAAGACTCGGCTCAACAACAGATAAGTTGAGACGCACCACGCCATACTGAACGATAGTCTGGTCTCCTTTGGCAAGTAAAATTTCACGTGCATATGCAAACTCGCTCCCAGCCTCTTCCCGGACTTGGACAACCTGAAGCGACACCGGACCACCATGATGACGCTCCATCGCAACTGTCATATGTGAGTTGTGGTTGAGCAGGGCGTGAAATGGTTCCGGAACGCGAGTTGCTTCGGCTGATTTGATCAGCGCAAAAGAATCTGTGTCGGCGTGGAAGATACCAAGGAGATCCTGGGATCTTTTGATGGAATCGTTAGCTGTGAACATGGTTAAGAAACCATATTGGATTCCACTTGCTCTGGAACTGCAAGATCAAGCAAAAACTCAAGTACTTCACGCACTCTCGGATGCTTGCAGGATGATGCAGCAAAGGACGCCTTACTTCTCTGATCACTTACGATGTTTTCAGCCTGTCGAAAAACATCTGCCTTCAGGAAAAGCTGTTTCGCATCAGCAATAGACTTCGCATGGATGTCGTGGGAATGATCGTTGCCAATAGTCTGACGAGCAAGGCGAGCCAGTTTTTCCGCATCTTTTTCTTTGAGATGCTTCATGGCCAACGCCCACATTAAGGTTGGGCGGCCACCAAGAAGATCACTTGCTTCTTGGCGATCGTTTTCAAGATCACCAGTCCAATCTTTCAAGTCGTTGAGAATCTGAAAACCCGTGCCCACATAGTAAGCGAAGTTTCTAATATCACCAGAACGTTCAGATCCAACGCCAGCAAGATGCATGCCCATGAGAATTGCAACTTCAAACGCCGGCGACGTTTTCAGTCCGTAAATCGAAAGTGCATCTTCGGGCGAGAGCCTCTTATCAGCTTGGTCTCTCCACCACAATTCTGCACCTTGTCCTTGAGCAAGGCGCATATGCGCATCAGCAAGTAGTGACACCGCAATCGTTTGAGCAGACTGATCAATACCCTGCAGTCCAGAAACGATGCGATAGCCCAGACCAACAAGATAATCACCTACGTTCACCGCACACGGTACACCAAACTCAGCATGCATCGTGGGGCGTCCATACCTCTTATCATCCTGATCTTCAACATCATCATGGATCAGTGACGCCTTATGAAATACTTCAATCGCAACAGCACAGGATTTCACAACATCACGAGGAGTCGGACACACGTGCAGACCTGAAGCCTGTATATCACTCATGAGAGCGTCAAATATGGCCAACGTAATAAACGGACGGAGAAATTTGCCACCACGAGTGAGAAAATCACTAGCGAGGAGACCAGTTGACTGAAGGGGGGGAATAGCCGAGATTCCTGAAGACGATTGAGCAGGAATAATATTTCTGATTCCAAGGCCCTCGAAACGTTCACGCAAGGCATCTTGAGTGAACATTTCCGAAGCCTCCCGTAGTAATGGTAAATAGTCCCCAACCGGTGTAACAGCACCACCGGCAACTCCGAGGAGACCAAGAACCCAATCAACGTCAATCATTTGAGCAGTGGTTGCATCCGAACAACAATCAAACTGATCTCCTTGGATCGACTCAATCGGAACAGCAGCGACCGGCAGCCTTGACACCGGAAGTTTCCGAAAGGCTTTTTCAAGATCCTCAAGATGAGCCACTCCAAGAATTCCATCAAGTTGTCCGGATAACAGGTCACCAATAGCATCGACCGCACGAGAGCTAGACTCAACAACCCAGCCACTGTCTCGAGCCGCTGACCAGAGAGTGACGATTGAGCACTGAGGGCCACAGACATGAGGCATGCCTTCCTGCGGATTACCGGTGGCTACGGGACAATCTGGCAGGAGGAGCAGCCTACGGCCCGACGAACCAGCACTCAGATGAGTCCGCCAGATTTCCGAAACGAGGGTGACCATGGTCCACCCGACATGCTCACAATCTGCCGATGCCCGCTGAACAAGCGTTTCGGCATATTTTTTCAATCCAAGGGATGTTTTTGCATCACTGGGAACGCGATCTGAATGCCATGACGAGGCTAGATCAGATGCCATTGCCCTCAGACGATCTCTCAGTCTTTTTGAAGACGGACAACGGGGCGTCCGGACTGAGTCAGCAACCATGATGTCAGATGAAGGAAATCTCATAATGCTGTAGAGGGAACCGGATAACACAACGAACGCTAACCAAAAACCCTCACTGACCGTCAAAAAAACGGTGTAAAAGCGAATCAACCCGCAAAAGACCCTTCCGGGTGAGCCGAAGTTGCCCCTCAACTGGCTCAAGAAATCCATCAGAACGAAGGCACTCCCAGTCTGCCGCCCATTCCTGAAGAGGATCGATGCCAAATTTCGCCTTCAAGCGATCTGTGTCAAGCCAGCCTCGTTTCAGACACAGCACCATTTCACGAATGAGAAGTTCTCGGCGAGTGGGCACCACCCCTCGTGTCACGGGCAACGTTTCACCCTCAACCGCCGAAAGGTAATCATCCCAGTGCGGTGCATTTTGGTAATGAATACCGGAGAGATGACCAAAACTGGCAACCCCCAGTGCAACCAAATCACTCCCTTCCCACAACATATCTCGATATCGAAAGTGCACGCGAGCAGGATCACGAACAAGTGTGTAGCCACTAGAAACCGAATAGCCGTTGCTTATAAAACGCTCAAATGCTTGATTCACCCACTCACGTTTGGTGGGCCAATCTGCAACCGGTGTCTGTCCACCGGACTCTCGTGCATCGTGCACAAACGTTGTATTGACCGGTAACTCCATTTGGTAAATGGTAATGCTATCGGGTTCGAGGGAGAGTGTTTTTTCAATATTGGTCTCCCACGATTCATCAGTTTCACCGACCATCCCGGCAATTAAGTCAACATTTGTATTGGGAAACTCTGCCTGCTTAATCCAATCCCAGGCTTTCATAATTTCTGCCGAGAGATGCGCACGACCATTTGATTCCAGGATTGTGTCATCGAAGTTTTCAACCCCCAAAGAAATGCGCGTCATTCCAAGTGATTTAAGAGTCTGAACTTTTGGTTTTGAAAGTGTTCCCGGCTCACATTCAAATGTGACCTCCTCAGCATCTTCCCATCCAAAACTTTTATGAAGACCTTCCACCAAACGCTCTAATTGCTTCGCTGATAAAAATGAAGGAGTCCCTCCTCCAAAATAGACATACCGCAGGACGCGTCCATGTATCGCGCTCTGCGTGGCTGCTCTGGAAGCCTCTCTGGCAAGTGCCTGTGAATATCGCTCCACATCTTTTGCACTTACTTCCGTGTAGACACGGAAGTAACAAAACTTACAACGCTTTCGACAGAATGGAATGTGCAAATAAAGACCCAGCGGTTCATCCGTCGGAGGGGTGCCAAATGCCTTCAACACCTCAGGCACGGCCTCCTCGTTCCACCTTGAAAAAGGTGGGTAGTTCGCAACAAAATAACTACCTGGCTCAGTTGTCTCGCTCATGATGATTTGGTCAGTGTCATTCCTCTGGCAGCCAACAAATCTTCAAAATCACGCAAATGATAGGGAACTTTCGCCTTATCAAGCACCCCACAAAGACCACGCAGGGCAATACCCATACCGTCTGGTCCACTTGTGCCACCAAACTGCCCACCTCCGCGCACATGTGGTTCCAAGTCAACAAAAACTCCAGGGATCCCACGCCTCTTGAGCTTTTTTGTAAGGGTTGGGAGCATCGTCTTGAGATCACGCATAATTTTCACATGACCACCAACTCCGAGATCTGCCGGAACGAAATTTGCCAACGTATCTTCCTCTACGTGTCTGCCGCGCACCGAACGACTCACCCTTCGATAATCCTTAATGTGGATCCAACCGAGCCCTGGCTTCATTGCCTCCCACTCTTTGTACACATCTGCCGTTGAATACCCCTGAACGATCAGATTAGCAGCATCAAATACCAGCACCAAAGCGGGATGATTGACTCGACGATGGATCTCTGCCAAGAGTTGCCCCGTTTGACCAACGAGGTTTGCCTCAACCTCAAGCCCAAAGGTCAAGTCAGAGCGATGACATGCCTCGGCAATTTGACCAATCTGATCCGTTGCCTGCTCAAGATAGTTCGATGGGTTTTCTCCTCGCGGATGATAGAAAGAAAAACCTCGAATAAGCTTTGTCTCGAAGGCATGCGCCAAATCACAAACTTTTTGAACATCTTTTTTGAGGTACTGCTTAAATGGAATATATTTATTGTTCGTTCCGTCTTCTTTCTTTATGAGCTTTACCTTACCGATTGGAGATGCAATAGATGCCACATTCAGACCATAGCGATCTTCAAGATGACGGACTCTCTGGATATCTTTCTTCGTAAGATTCATTACATTTTTGATGCCTGATCCGACATCGATGTGCCGAATGCTGTAGTACTCCAAGCCGATTGCAGCAAGTGCAGCAAACTGTTCAACAGCAGAGAGATCAAAAGCAGCTTCATCAGCAAGCGCTGAAAGCAAAATACGTGGTGCCCTCGTCATTGAAATTTATCCTTAACTATCAGGCATGAAAATGAGTGCCATCCGACTAGCTTACTGGTTGAAGGTCACTACCTGAGGGGTGGGAGATCACAATCTGGGAAGAAATCCCACCTCGTGGCGTAAAATGTGCAACAAGCGTGAGTTGTCTCGGCTGGAGAACTTCAACCATATCATCAAAAATGCGATTTGTAACATTTTCATAGAAAATGCCTTCGTTGCGGAATGACTGCAGATACAATTTGAGGCTCTTCAGTTCAATACAAGACGACTCTGGAATATAACGAAATGTAAGTTTCCCGAAGTCTGGCTGACCTGTTTTAGGACAGACTGAAGTAAACTCAGGACAGCTGATTTCAATGGTATAGTCACGACCA
>CAXFJI010000119.1:0-7462 GCA_964003275.1 uncultured Planctomycetaceae bacterium | reverse complement strand
ATACGCTGAGCATGGCCTCAAGCGTGTCAATTGAATCAAAAATACGCTCCTTATCTTCTTGGAGATCACGGTTATAAGCGGTCGGAAGGCCCTTGAGCAGCACTAATAAAGCCTGAGTATTGCCAATGGTGCGGGCCGATTTGCCCCGAATGAGCTCTAGGACATCAGGATTGATCTTTTGGGGCATGATTGAGCTTCCTGTACAAAAACCTTCGGGAAGCTTGAGAAACCCAAATTCGTGTGTGCTCCATACAATCCATTCTTCGGCCCATTGTGAAAGATGTACAGCACATAAGGACAGCACGAAGGCAAGCTCGCACACAAAATCGCGATCACTTGCACCATCAAGGCTATTGCGAGAAATACTATCAAACTGAAGAGACTGTTGAACATGTTTTCGATCAATAGGAAGACTGGTCCCAGCCAGAGCCCCAGAACCGAGAGGAAGCACGTTGGTTCTTTTGCGACAATCACTTAATCGATCACGATCACGCTGGAACTTTTCACACCATGATAAAAGTTGATGTGCTGCAAGTACTGGTTGAGCTCTTCGAAGATGAGTAAATGCAGGTATGACAAGATCTTGCTCTTGTTCGGCTAGGCGAATAAATGCTTTTTGTAGGTTGACAATGGCAATATCAATCCGATCAATAGCTCTTCTGCAAAAAAGTCTTAGATCCGTAGCAACCTGATCATTTCGACTTCGTGCAGTATGAAGTTTACGACCAATATCACCAAGTTTTTCAGTAAGTGCAGACTCAATATGGAGGTGAATATCTTCCTTGGATGCTGTAAACTCAAATTTTCCAGTGACAATCTCCGTGCGGATTTCTTCAAGAGTTTGTTCCACTTTTTCTGATTCGGTAATGGTCATTAGGCCACAAGCGGCCAGCATCTTGGCATGAGCAATCGAGCCATCAATATCCTCGTTTGCCAGTCTCTGATCAAAGGACACACTCTCAGAGAATGCCTCCACCCGCTTATCCGTTGGCTCGTTAAAAACGCCTCCCCAGGCCTTTTTCTGCGTTGGTATTTGCGACATGATTAGTTCCTTTTCGTTGGAATAATACCTACTTGTACTTGTAGCTGATAAAAAATCCATGCCAGACCGTTAGACTTGCGACATGCTTTCCCCTGAACACTTTCTTTCTCCCGATGGCCGGTTGGCAGCAAGGCTTGACGGCTGGGAGTCCCGACCGCAGCAAATCGATATGTCCAGAATCGTTTCAGAGGCGATTGCAGCACGTCAGCACGCCATTGTTGAGGCCGGTACGGGGGTCGGAAAAAGCTTGGCGTATCTTATTCCAGCCGTCCTCGCTGCGACCGAGGACCAGATGCCTGAGATATCGGAAAGCGCAGAAGATGATGGTAAATCAACTGAAAAAAGTGGCAAACGACGGATCGTTATTTCAACACATACGATCGCCCTGCAGGAGCAGCTTCTCAACAAAGATATCCCGCTTGTGTCGGCAGTCATGCCTCGAGAATTTTCAGCAGTTCTTGTAAAAGGTCGAGCAAACTATATAAGCCTTCGACGATTATCACTGGCGATAGAACGAGCTGGGAGTCTTTTTCCAGAAGAACAAGAAGTAAAGGAACTGCATGATCTTAAGAGTTGGACCCGTAATACAGCTGATGGATCACTTGCAGATCTTCCAAGTGTGCCATCGTCAGCTGTCTGGGATGAAGTTAAGAGTGATGCCAGCAATTGCATGGGGAGAGCCTGTCCTCTCTACCAGAAATGTCATTACTATGCTGCACGACGTCGTATTCAGAACGCACAAGTGCTTGTCGTAAACCATGCTCTCTTTTTTTCAGATTTAGCGCTTCGTCAAAATGGAGTCAGTTTGTTGCCTCCGTATGATGTTGTTATTTTTGATGAGGCGCATATGGTCGAGAGTGTGGCCAGTGATCATCTTGGTGTTGGTATCTCAAATACATCTATCGAGCGTTTGCTTTCAAAACTTTATAACGAACGTACGCATCGCGGTCTCCTTGTACATTATCGAATGAGTGATCTTGAGATTGATGTTCTTCGTACTCGCCGTGCCGCTGAAGATTTTTTTTCAAAATTGAAAGCTAGAAGTGAAGGAATGGGAGAAAATCCATTGCGTATCCCCTATGCAAAGATCATCCCAGATTCACTTGGTGAACCATTGCTTCGTCTTGCACGATCACTTAAGCATGCTGGGGAAAAAATAACAAATCAGGCGGAAAGACATGACTTTTTTTCGTTAGCCGATCGGCTCACACTGCAGGCTGGAACCATTGGCACGTGGCTACAGCAAGGAGTGCCAGGAAGTGTATGGTGGCTTGAGGTGTCTCGATCTCGACGGGGACGTGACCGAATGACGCTTGCGAGTGCTCCTGTTAACGTTGCTCCGATGCTTCGGCATGAATTATTTGAAAAAGTCAATACAGCGATTCTGACGAGCGCAACTTTGTCAGTAGGTGGAAGGCAAGTAGAGGCATGTGAGGAGGAATCCTCCACGGTCAATCCGTTCCGCTATGTCGAAAATCGTCTTGGAGTGCAGCCTGCTTTCACGAAGCAACTTGGAAGTCCATTCGATTATTCAGAGCAAGCAAGACTAGTTCTGGTGGATGGCCTACCTGAGCCAAATAATCGAGAAGCGTATCATGACGCGGTTGTGTCAATGATCAAGCGATATGTTGAAAGAAGCTCAGGACGATCCATGGTTCTTTTTACAAGTCATTCTGCATTGGCAAAAGCATCCTCTGACCTGATCGGTTGGTGCACACGTAAGAATTATCGTCTGGTGAGTCAGTCAGATGGATTTTCGCGACAGCAAATGTTAACTGACTTCCGTGAGGGACCATCAAGTGTACTCTTAGGTACAGATAGCTTTTGGCAGGGAATTGATTTGCCAGGCGAACAACTGGTAAATGTCATTATTACGAAACTTCCATTTGCGGTGCCTGATCGACCATTAGTTGCTGCGAGAATCGATGCTATTCGAGAAGCTGGTGGAAATCCATTTCATGACTACCAGTTACCAGAAGCAATATTGAAACTTAAGCAGGGTTTTGGCCGGCTCATCCGTACGCACGCTGATCATGGAACAGTAGTTATTCTTGATCCTCGAATAACTACAAAACCTTATGGGCGTTTCTTTATTGACAGTCTGCCGGAAGCCCAGATCGAGGTAGAGTCATTCAAAGATCCTGAGTGGCAGTGAGATCCACTGTCGAGTCTTCATTTTGAGCGAAGTTAATCATTTGTGCTCAGTTGAAGTTCAGCCCATGTGGTCGGATCACTCTCCCAAGGAAACTCGGGCGGAGCAAAACAAGGAATGCTGCCAAGCCTTCGATCAATGAGTGCCGCAAAAAAGCCAAGTCGTGGAATGTCATTTGGATCCCAACCAGGCAGGGCTGACGATGAAATAAATGACTTTATTTCCCAGGCATCTGCCATGAGAGAGCTTTCCATTTGAATTGATTTTGCTGGAATCTCAGCAGGCACTTCACTCGTCCGAGGTATCACGGCAGGAACAGCAATTGGTTTATTCGCATTTTTACCTCCACCAGTGGGTAATAAAGCGATACGCCTGCAAAAGCGTCCTGCTCGATGACTATCTCCAGTAGGACGTGTTGCTAGCCACAAATGGAGTCCATCACTGTCTTCGGGTTTCGTTGGCTGACACCAACGAGCATTTCCAACTCCCTTCGCAACAGCCTTGATCGCGATTCCCTCTTCATTCCATGCCAGCCATAGGGATAAAAGATCTGGTACTCCAACCACAGATGCGAGTGACTGGATCTGGCATGTATCATCAATCCCCCATTTCGATGCGGGCCAAAGAACAGAGCGTTTTTGGCATGGGAAACGAAATGAGAATAATGCTGCAGGATTTACGATTGGACTCATAAGTACACTCAGATTAGCAGTGAAACATGTCCTATACTAATAAGAAGTGAAGTGTCTGTTTCAGCAAGGGGTGTGACGAAGTCCAAACGCCCGATTCTGATACGAAGGAAAAACCGTCCATGAGAGTACTGTTTGTGGCCAGTGAGGCTACACCATTTGCAAAAACTGGGGGTCTGGCAGATGTATCAAGTGCCTTGCCCATAGCTCTTTCCCGGTTAGGGTGTGACGTTACCCTCATCATACCAGCATATCGAGAAGCACTCGAAAATGCTGAATCGAAAGGACTTTCCGTTGAGCCAACCGGCATACATTTTGAAATTCCCATTGGTACGCCTCGCATCGATGCACAAGTTTTTCGGAGTCATCTGCCAGTAACAAGTGATGGACCATCACCAGAGGTTCTTCTCATCTCAAATGAAAAATATTTTGATCGAACCTCCCTTTACGGTAGCCCTGTAGACTACGCTGACAATGCTGCAAGGTTCACTTTTTTTTCACGTGCTGCCATGGAAGTAGCATGCAGAAGTGATCGTGTATTTGACATTATTCATTGTCATGATTGGCAAACCGGCCTTGTGCCTGCCTACCAAAAGCTTATGTATCAGTCCTGTCCTGCCGTAAGCCGTGCTCGGACAATCATGACAATTCATAACATGGCATATCAGGGAGTATTTTGGCACTGGGATATGCTATTGACTGGCCTTGATTGGAAATACTTCAACTGGGAGCAAATGGAGTTTTATGGACAACTCAATCTCCTCAAGACTGGAATTGTCTTTGCGGATGCTGTCAGTACGGTGAGCCCGACATATGCTCGTGAAATACAATCGGCACCAGGAGGTTGCGGTCTCGAAACACTCCTCGCCTCGAGAAGTCATTCACTTAGTGGTATCGTCAATGGTATCGATCCAGATGTTTGGGATCCTCAGACGGATCCACAAATACCCCATCATTATTCAGGGGAGTCGTATGAGCAAGGTAAGTACGCAGCTAAGATTGCACTTGCAGCTCGACTTGGTCGTGCGGCACCAAGTCCCCGGCCACTAATCGCCTTCATTGGGAGATTCGCTGAACAGAAGGGAGTAGACCTTCTGATCGAGATGCTTAGACGTTTGGCAGCCAAGGGGCATGCTCACTTTGTTGTACTTGGGACAGGTGATCCGGGTATTGAAGAGGCACTTCGACAAGTGGCAGCATCTTTTCCGGAGACAATTGATCTGTCAATCGGTTTCAACGAAAGCCTTGCTCATTTGGCGCAAGCTGCTGCAGATATGATTCTTGTTCCAAGTCGATATGAGCCATGTGGGCTTACACAGCTTTATGCCATGCGTTATGGAACAATACCGATCGTTCGAGCTACTGGAGGACTCATTGATACGGTCATTGATCTCAATTCGGATTCCTTAGGAGCAGGTACTGCTACGGGTTTTGTTTTTGAATCATTTGACGCACAGTCACTTGAGCAAACTGTTATGCGGGCTTTAGAGACTTATAAAGACAGAAATGTTTGGAAAACGCTTGTGCATCGAGTCATGCAGCAAGACTGGTCATGGTCTGCTAGTGCACGCGGTTATCTTGATCTATACAGTCGACTCCTTGAAAAAGGATCTGGACTGCCAAGAGAATAAAATTACATTGTTTGCGTCTTCAACTGTCAGATGCAATTTTCTAAGCAAGGATGTCTTTGGCAACATTACCATGAACATCTGTAAGCCTGAAGTCACGTCCAGCATAACGATATGTAAGCCTTTCGTGATCAAGTCCAAGAAGATGAAGGATGGTGGCATGCCAATCGTGAATATGGCAAATATTTTCAACCGATTCATAGCCATGTTCGTCTGTTGATCCATAACTAAATCCACCCTTAACTCCACCACCGGCCATCCATGTTGTATAGCCCTTGTTATTATGATTTCGACCATCACCTCCCTGGGCGGCAGGAGTGCGACCAAATTCTCCTCCCCAGATGACAAGGGTGTCCTTTAGCATGTCGCGCTGCTTGAGATCCTGAAGAAGCCCAGCAATGGGTTTGTCACATCCCTCTGCTCGTGCTTTGTGATCTGTGGTGAGATTGAAGTGTTGATCCCAGTTTCCATGGGTAACCTCTATAAATCTAACACCAGCCTCTGCAAAACGACGTGCAAGTAGACATTGCTGGCCAAAGGTTTGAGTTGGCCCGTCATCAGCTCCATAAAGCTCAATGGTTGCAGCAGTCTCCTCTGAAACATCCATTATTTCAGGCATGGCATCCTGCATGCGAAAGGCAAGTTCGTATGATTCGATAATTCCCTCAACGCCCGGCTGAAATTCATCTCGTGAAAGTTTTTCTTGATTTAGCTTTTGAATAAAATCGATTTGTTCTCGTTGAGCAGATTTTTCAAGGTGTGGTTTGATATCAGGAACACTTTCTGCGCTGCCAATCCGTGCAAACCGAGATGAGCGACCTCCTCTGCCGACCTTTGAGCCACTATAGATGGCAGGAAGAAAAGCGCTTGAATAGTTACGGGAACTCCCAGAAGGTGGGCTCAGAGAAACAAAGCCCGGAAGGCTTTCATTTTCTGTTCCAAGCCCATACAGCGTCCACGCACCAAGCGATGGGCGAATGAACTGTGCTGTTCCAGTATGCATTTCCGTCATCGCGCCTGTATGAACAGGCTGATCACATTGCATAGATCGAATGAGTGTGAGCTCATCAGCCATCGATGCAACTTCAGGAAATAGATCAGATATCCATAAACCGCTTTCGCCTCGTTGCTTAAACTGCCAGGGTGATTTCAACAGTGATCCACCATATTTCCCTTGCTTGCCATGGTCTTCCATGAGCTGTGGCTTATAATCAAAAGAATCGACATGGGATGGTCCACCTTGCATGCAGAGAAAAATGACCCGTTTGGCTTTTGCGGGAAAATGCGGAGGTTTTGGCAACAACGGGGAAGGTGCAGCTTCTGCTTGGGCGACCTTATCAAGGAGGCTGGCTAAGGCAAGATAACCAAATCCAGCAGAAGCAACCTTAAGAGCGTTTCTTCTTGAAAACATGATGCATGCTCCGTTATGTCTGCGCCGTGAGGAGTGAGGACGAATTGGTTTTTTCTTAATCAATCAACAAACCTGAATTCAGCGGAAGCAAAGAGGCTCTGACAAAGTGCCTGAAGAGCACTTTTATCTGAATCTTTTTGTTGCCAGGCTGCAAGGAATGCCATTGATGCGGAATGTTCTGTACTCGTCGGATTTCTTGAATACACACGATTGAAGGCTTCGGTGATCTGATCCTCCTGATTCGATGTCAATTGCTGAACATGATCTGCCATGACAGCACTTTGCTGAATAACAAAAGGATTATTGAGCATATAGAGCGCCTGATCTGCAGTATGAGAAGATTCTCGTACTCCAGTAATAGTGCTTGAATCCGCGAAGTCAAAAACAGCCATAGATCGAGGTTCTTCATCTCGAACGAGTGGCAGGTAAATGCTGCGATATTTTGCATCTTCCATATCAAGCTGATGGGTCACTTTTCGAACAATCGCTTGCATCATTTCTGGATCAACATCTCGACGCTGTGGTCGACGAAACCCCATA
>CAXFJI010000118.1:0-7497 GCA_964003275.1 uncultured Planctomycetaceae bacterium | reverse complement strand
CGTCTTTCTGTTTCACAGACTGGAAAAAATCATAATCTTGTCTAAAGGCAGTGGCCTCCGCCGTAATGCCAATGCGTGAGTGAATAACGGCACGGCCACTCCTGTCGTCAATGATCGAAGTGTAGAGAAGCGTTCGCATCCCGCGCTCCTCGTAGTTATGTGCAGACTGCAGGAGTGTTGTACTTTTACCTGCATTCATTGCTGAATAATAAAAATAAAGTTGCGCCATCTTTTTTCCAGGAGAACACGGCAGTGACATCTCACATTGAATCATTAATCTACCATTTCCTGAAACCACCAGAGTAGGATTTTCAGCCGTAGAATTACTCATCCGGTACTTGAGGCACACAATTGATCAAATTCGTCCTATTGGCAACGCATGCCATTTCAAGAGATGGCATCGTGTTCGATGTGACCGACAGAACCCATCCTCAACAGATATGTTGCACATCAGACTAGGCATGAAAATCGATTTGTGACCGGCTTTCTTTGGATTCGCCTTTTTTGAATGAAAATAAAAGCCGATATTATTTAGCAGTAGGCAATTCTTTTTGCCTGTCCTTTCTTTGCCGAAGTGATACCGCAACGGCTTGGTAAGCATCGACGAGCCCAAAACCTGTCTGGTAATCGTACCCCTCGGCTGCAATATCACAGGCTGTTGAGGCAAGAATCTCTCTCGTCTCCCACGGTTTTAGTTCCGGATTTGCAGATAACATCAACGCAATGGTTCCACAAATCATTGGTCCCGCAAATGAGTTTCCACTTGCTCCCTGCTCAATAACCGTTCCGTCTTTTTGGATTGATGGCAAACGAAAATTGAATGCAGAAACAACTGGTTTCTTAACAGATCCCTCTCGATAGTGATACGTATTCCACTCTACTGGACCCTGGCTTGAAAATGGGGTTCGAGATAAATCACGCTGGACACCAGTTGCTGCAAAGACTGCCATTGGAATGTCTTCGGGCGTTCTCATCTGACGAGGCACGGGTGCAAATTGGGGTGACTCTTTTTTCGCAAAGTTCCCTGCACCGGAAACAAGATGGACTCCACAAAAAGACGCATGTTCACAGGCTTTCCGCCAGTGCGATCGATACTCACCAAGATGTGGAATAGAGAAACTCATGCTGTACGTGTCAGCGTCATGGTTTATGGCCCACTCAAACGCTTGTTCAAATGACCTGGGCGACGCAAGAACACCCGCCCAACGCGCATTTGGTGCAATGCCAAACTGTTTCTCTGGCGCACCGGCTGTTCGACCACAAATAATGACGGCACACTGGTGTCCATGTAAGAGTTTCCCACCCACACTACTTCTGTTGTTTTCATAATCATTTCGGAGCAAGTTTCCTGTACCCCTATCGAAATCAAATCCATGAAGATCATCGATAAGGCCATTTCCGTCATCATCAACACCGTTTCTCTTTTCAAGTGAATTTCTGTAACGAGTCGGAAGAATTGTTGGCGAGATGATAAAGTTTCCATCGTGAATAACATTGAGCACTCCCGTGCCAGTGACACCAAGCTTTTTCCATGCCTGATCTACATTTAGGGCTTTGATATACCAGGCGACAGGAATATCCCCATCTTGAAATGGGTGTGACTTGGACAGCTCATCACGTGCACTCACTCGGAAGTTTTTCCGACGCTCTCTATGTTCCTCACCCGCAAAAAAAATGGCTCGTACACCTGGAACACTCGTCAGTTGCTCAACATCGCTCGCGTTTATCGAGCATGAAAAACTATTTACAATCCAATGAAAAATAATATTTTGGATAATCTTTTTCTTTTCAAGAGTCTGTATGGCATGGCGCGATTGTTGCTGAGACTCATGACTTATGCGATGCAACAAGGCGCGTACTTTCTGACGCATCTCACGTCGTCCCATTGAATAAAATTCTTTAATTCGTCGATTGTATGCTTCACCGTCACCTAAAAACTGCTCATCAAACCATGCGGTGATTTTTATGGAGCCCTGCCGGGCCTCCTCCAGTCGAGGGTCTATCCAGCAAGTGGTACCATCAATCCTCTCAGATGTAACTTCTTCTGCTAAGCCATAACAACCTATGAAGACCGTGAGGATTGCGAAAGCATGCGAGATGTGTTTCATGTCATTCTCTGACCTAGGAATAACCTATATGCACAGCAAATATATCTCTCAGTGGAGGACAGTCGCACCATCTACCTGCTGACTTCATTTGCATCCCATACTACATGTGCGCCCTGAGATGGTCGACTTGTAAACCAATATGGCTTTATACCTGTCTCCTGTTGATACTGGATTGCCATAGCCTCAGCTACAGACCTGAGATGATCCGTTGCCACAAGCGAGACCGTACAGCCCCCAAAGCCAGCGCCTGTCATCCGAGAGCCATACACACCAGCTCGGCCACCTTTTTCTCTGGCAATACTCACAAGTAAATCTAACTCTGCACAACTGACTTCGAAATTGTTGCTGAGGGAATCATGGCTGGCAAACATCAGATTACCAGCACATGCCCAATCACGAGCACGAACTGCTTCAGCCATCTTTTTCGTTCGGATGATTTCAGAAACGACATGACAAGCTCGTCTTAACTCAACGGCAGTTAACCGTTTAGATGCACTATCGATATCTTGCTGGGACACATTCCTCCAGGTCTGTCGGCCAATTTTTTGCAAGGCATCATGGCACTGCACACGTCGTGATGCATATTCCCCTTGGTTGAGCTCATGCCTGACATTACTGTGAATAATCAGTATGGAAACATCGCGAGTATCAAATGGAACATGAGTGACTTTTTGTGTTTGGCAATCGATAAGCATTAGCTCATCCTCGACACCGAAAACACTACTAAACTGATCCATAAAACCACATGGGACGCCTGCAAATTTATGCTCTGCTCTCTGACATAAAAGAGCCTTTTCAGTCAAATCACATTGGTATTTTGTCAGCCATTCAAGTAACGTTGCAGTTGCTACTTCGAGAGCAGCACTGCTCGAGAGCCCTCCACCCATAGGAACTGTCGACTGAACAACTGCGTTGAGCGATGGTATTATAAAACCACGATCAATCCATTCTTGAATGACTCCATTGACATAGTCTGTCCATTCGCCAGTTTTTGGAAGAAGACCCTCGGTCAATGAAAATCGTTTTGTTGATGCCACTTCACTACTATGAATAGTAATGGTCTGTGGCTTGAGCTCATCGGCACCAAGACCTGCTGCAATGAGTACATATCTTTCTAATGCGAGAGGTAAAACAAGTCCATCATTGTAATCAATGTGCTCACCAATCAGATTGACTCGACCTGGTGCCGCAACGATAACGGATGGCATGCAACCGAATTGCTGAGAGAAACTCTTCTCAATAAGGGAACGTTGTGCACGAAGTGATGTATCTACATTCATGAATAGTCATTCTGAGAGAGACCCTTAAGCAGACATGTATCGCATGCCTGTACGCATGAGTAAGCACACGCGATTCGCATTGTTTTGATGTACAGTGATATAATCTATACTTAATCCTTTGGGGAATTAAACCTGATGAAGGCCAGCCCTGCCGTTCCCTCACTCCTCTGAAAACTCTAGAAGTATTTCTTTCTCCTGACATGCAAACAATACCACTCAGTACGTATCGTCATGCACTCACTCTGTCATCAGACACCGTGCACACCACATCAATAAGACAATACTCTCTACCTGTTCTTGTTTTTCTTTTTTCCTTTTGTCCATCCCTTTTTGCTGCAGATACGCATCATTCCAAACAGCCAAATATCATCCTCATTCTTGCAGACGACCTTGGGTATTCTGATCTTGGTTGTTATGGCAGCGAGATCGAAACTCCCCGTCTGAACGATCTCGCAGAGAACGGTATTCGTTTTACACAGATGTACAATGCCGCACGTTGCTGCCCTTCTCGCGCCAGCCTGCTCACCGGACTCTACCAACACCAGGTAGGCGTCGGTTTCATGGTCTATGGCAATTGGGGCACGGGCTATGAGGGTTCACTCAACGAAAATGGAATCACGCTGGGCGAAGCGCTACGAGAAGCTGGCTACACCACTCTTACGAGTGGCAAGTGGCATGCAGCAGCGCATCGCGATCCTCCCGACCACTCACTTCCTGAACACCGCGGATTCGATCGATCAACAGTCGTGCGCACCCATATCGATAGCTATTGGAAAGTGCTCAAAGGCTGTGACATTTACCAGGACGGCAAACTTCTGATTCCCGGAGATAACGACAATACCGAACTAAAGAACCCGTACCAACGAGATAAGGACTTTTATACGACCGACTACTTCACTGATGTCGCACTCGAATACATTGACGGCGCCGTCAATGACGGCAGCAAACCATTTTTTCTGTACCTCACGTACAACGCACCACACTTCCCGCTTGAGGCTCCGGATGAAACGATCGCTAAATATGAGTCAAAGCTCAAAGATCCAGATTGGCTTGCTGAATTTGGTGACGGATGGGACCAAATGCGACAAAAAAAACTTGTACGCCAGAAAGCGATGGGTATCGTTCCGAAGGGACAGCAGCTGCCGGTGGTTCGCTATTTCAACAACGTTCGTGTCATGCCCGGCATGCAGACCGGCACGAATCACAACCCGCTGCCGAAATGGAAGGATCTACCCGAAGACGTCAAGTCGGAGGCCTGTTTTCGCCGTGCAATCTACAACGCTCAGATCGACAAGATGGACGAAAACATCGGACGTGTTATTGACAAGTTGAAAGCTGAAGGCGTCTATGAAAACACGCTGATACTGTTTGTTTCAGACAATGGCTGCTCGGGTGAGATGGGGGTTTTTGGAACCCACTTTGAGGGCGGAAAATACGACTACGCCGAGGGTGAATTCCGCAACGGCGAGTTCACCCGAAGAGGATCCAGAGAGGAAGGTGGATGGTCATACAAGGACAGGCTTGAGGGTGCCGGTTATAAAAAATCAAATTACACGCAATGGAAGAAGTTCAGTGGCTGGGCCACGTCCCAAGGTCAGGGTTGGGCATCCTATTCAAACTCACCGTTTCGTAAGTTCAAAAAGTTTACGCATGAGGGCGGCATTGCTTCTCCTCTGATTGTCCACTGGCCGAATGGTTTTCGTGCAAAAGGTGAGGTATCCAGCCAGCCCTATTTTCATTTCATCGACGTCATGCCGACGTTGCTCGATGCTGCCGGTGCGACGTACCCAAAAAACTATAGCGGCAAGTCTCGACTCCCTCTCGAGGGAGTCAGCATGCTTCCTTATCTCCGAGAGCCCGATCGAGAAATGCACGATCGCCCGATCTTCTGGCAACATGAGACCCACGCTGCGGTTCGTCGCGGACGATGGAAGCTAGTCACTGATAATGATCGTACCGAGCCAATCGTTTGGGAGCTTTACGACCTTGCCGACGATCGCAGTGAAACAAACAATGTCTCCACACAACACCCGAACATCGTCAATGAGTTATCCACCGAATGGAATCACTTTGCCAACCGAGCCAACGTCAAACCCTTTCCCGAAACACGAAATGGCCCTCGGGTCACTTCATCGGTTCAAGGTGCTAACGTCGCCGCTTTGATCGACGGAATCGAGCCCACATCCTCTTCCGACTATCGCGTTCCACGTCTTAGCTTTCATCCAAAACGGGGAAGTCGAGAGTGGGTTCAATTCGAATATCCAGAATCCAGATCATTTGAGAATGCCGAAGTCTATTGGTTTGATGAGGCTCAGGCCGCGGCTTCTTTCCGTAATGAACGTCAGGAAATCCTCCCCAAGTCCTGGAAAGTGCTGCACTGGACTAACGGGAAATGGAAGGGCGTCGGCCACACGGAGAAAAATCCAGGCATTCAGCGAGATCAATTTAATAAGGTGACGTTCACCCAACCAATCACGACGTCGAAAATTCGCATTGAAATTGAACTCCACAAAGAGCTCTCTGGCGCAATGCTTGCCTGTCGCTTTGATACTGACGATTCCTCCAAGCTATCCCAACCCATCAGTAACCCTGACAAAGAACTGATGCGAATAAAAAAGGAAGCACAACGAACCCTCAAAGCAGATGTGGACGAGTTCAACGGATATTCCCACCTCAACGGCAACCGCCCCGAGTTCGATGGCTGGTTAGAAAAATATAACAATGAGGAATTCCTGCAAGAAAACATCCCTAAGTTCCTATGCTCCAACGAAGATTACACCGAGGTCTTTAACTATCGCTGGTGGATGATCAGCAAGCATCTCAAGGAATGGGAGGAGGATGGTAATCGCTTTTTTGTATTCACTGAGTTTCCTGGCTTTCCTGGCTGGGCTTCCAACAGTGGAGCTATCCCAGCCCCAGCCGGCCACCAGTTTTATGATCTTCGGTGGATGCGGGATCCGAGATATCTGAAGTCGTATGCGGAGTATTGGCTTGCAGGACCTCCATCCCACAAGATGCAGCATCAGAACAATACCTGGCTCTCCACGCTGCCACGACCCCAGAGCCATCATTACACCAGCTGGATGATCGACGCTTCCGAAGCCATGCTCAAAATTCATCCTGATGCACAGTGGCGAGATCGACTGCTGCCTGCAATGGAGCGTCACCAGAAGATCTGGGATCTCATCTTCCAAGTGAAAGCTCCAGGGAAAACCACGGATGGCCTCTATAAGTGCCTCGACATGTACGACGCTAATGAGTTCACCATCTCCACGACACTGGCTCTGATTGCATCGGAAGGTGCTTTCTCTCGCTATACGGCTGAGATCAATCAGGAAGAACCGTACAAGGGGCAGGAACGCTGGCGTCGTTATTTTACAGATGGCAAAGGATGGCAAGCAGCCTTTAACGAAGGCTTGAAGAATGATCCGCTTGTCTATCCGCAGCCATTCGATCTCGAAAACTACAACACCATTCCTCAACCATTCGGAGGCAATCACGACTGGTATATCGACAGGAATGGAGAACGGAAGACCAAGCGGCCGAACAGCTATCCAAATTGTTTTACAGTCCGCCCGTCACTCAATTGTTATATGTATGGGAACTATGCTTCCCTCGGCAGACTCTACGGTCAACAGGCCCAAGCAGGTCAGGGCGGCAAGGCAAGCGCAAGAGCCAAGCAGTACTCCGAGCGAGCTCGACGGCTTCAACAGCAGATCATCCGAGCCCTATGGCATCACCCAACGAAGAACGATAAGCAACTGTTTTACAGCAAGCGAGGCGCTATCGACGATCCCTTCTTCTATTCTCGTATTGCCGGTGACAACCTGCATACAGGAAACGTGATCGATCAACTCAGCATCATTCGAGAGACCGTCGGCTACACGCCTTGGTACTTCAATCTGTTGCCTACAAAGGATGGCCAGTTCGATAGTGCCTGGAAACAGTTCAACGACGAAATGGGGTTCAAACAACCCTTCGGTATGTCAACGGCCGAGTATCGCCATGATTTCTTCAACGAAATGTCCTACGGCTGGAACGGACGTGGCTGGCCCTTTCAGAACTCTATCGTCTACAAAGCCTATGCCAACTATCTCCGGAACTACAAA
>CAXFJI010000117.1:0-7538 GCA_964003275.1 uncultured Planctomycetaceae bacterium | reverse complement strand
ACAGGCGATCAACTGGGCGAGGCAGTCAAGTATTTGGCCGATGACTTTCGGCCTCGCATGCTGCGCGATCGAAATGATGGCTGCAGGCGCAAGCCGCTTCGACATGGATCGTTTTGGGGCAGGTGCGTTTCGAGCCACACCTCGACAAGCAGATCTCATGGTTGTTGCTGGCACCGTAACATACAAAATGGCTAGTCGAGTACGACGCCTCTACAACTTGATGCCCGACCCCAAATATGTCATTGCAATGGGCGCGTGTACAACTGGAGGCGGTCCGTACTTCAAGTGGGGCTACCATGTGGTCAAAGGTGTAGATCTCGTTGTTCCAGTTGATGTCTATGTCCCAGGATGCCCTCCTCGTCCAGAGAGCCTTCTTGAAGGGCTCATGCGGATTCAAGATAAAATCGCCGGTCAAAAAATCGCCAAGCAGAAGGGTGGACAGGGAAAAATGGATGACGAACTCCCTGTGCCGCATCATTCGGGCTACGTGGCATCACCACTTACGAATGATGAACTTGTATTCGATCATCAAAAGGTACAGTCCTGAGCAATGCGTTATTTATTGAGGATGTGATCACTGTGACAACAAAAAAACTGTCTTCGAAACAACTTATTATTCAAGGACTTCATGTCTCCGTTGAGGGGCAGGAGATCCTAAAAGGCGTTGACCTGTCTATTGGTTGTGGCGAAGTCCATGCCCTTATGGGGCCTAACGGCTCTGGTAAAAGCACTCTTGGCTACGCGGTGATGGGGCATCCTTCGTATGAAATCACTGCAGGATCAGTGGAGCTTGTTCTACTCGATGGAAAACGCGTGGATGTTTTGGCCATGGAGCCGGATGAGCGAGCACGAGCTGGTATTTTTCTCGCCTTCCAAAGGCCAATGGCTATTCCGGGCGTGCGCGTGGCGGACTTTCTGCGGCATTGTGTTACGAATGTTCGGAACCCTGATCGCAAAGAAGGCGAAGAACTTATGCCGATGCGTGAGTTTCGGAGTGAACTCAAAGCAAAAATGGCTGAACTGTCAATTGATCCTGAGTTTGCTCGTCGCTACGTCAATGATGGATTTTCTGGTGGTGAAATGAAGCGGGCAGAAATTCTTCAGCTCGCCATGCTCAAGCCTACGTTTGCGATCCTCGATGAAACAGATAGTGGTCTTGATGCAGATGCCGTTCGTCTTGCCAGTGAAAGCATTGCGAAAATCGGTGGTGATCAAATGGGCATTCTTATCATTACGCATCATGAGCAACTTCTTGAGCACAACATTCCATTGAAAACGCATGTCATGCTTGGTGGACGCATTGTTGAGTCTGGTGGTCCGGAACTCGCTGCTGAGCTTCACAAAAAAGGATATGAGAGAATTCGTGCTGCGTACCCGGAGGCGGCTGCTGCAGAAAAAGCCATGGAAGACGGTCGAGTTGAAGTTTCCTCAACGTAACGCCGATAGTCGTTACCGTCCATATATTTCGAAGAGATACTAATTATGTCCACTGAAATAAACGAGAAGAGTGAAGTCGAAATCGGCGAAATCAATAAATATGATTTTCGAACCGAGACAGATGCCGTTTTCAAGGCCCGAAAAGGCATTGATGCAGAAATCGTTTCGCAAATATCTGAATTAAAAAAAGAACCTGCCTGGATGCGAGACTTTCGCCTCAAGTCCCTTGAGATTTTTGAGAGCAAGCCCACTCCAGAATGGGGCGGTCATCTTGGCATCGACTTTCAGGATATTTACTACTACCTGAAGCCGACCGACAAGCAGGGCAAGTCGTGGGACGAAGTCCCAGAATCGATCAAAGAAACATTTGATCGACTTGGAATCCCAGAGGCAGAAAGAAAATTTCTTGCTGGTGTAAAAGCTCAATTCGAAAGCGAAGTGGTTTACGGATCTCTGCAGGAGGATCTTGCAAAAAAGGGTGTAATTTTTACGGATACTGATACCGCTGTTCGCGAGCATCCTGAGTTATTGCAAGAATACTTTGGCACTGTTATCCCTCCTTCTGATAATAAATTTGCCGCTCTCAATTCTGCAGTGTGGTCAGGTGGCTCATTCATTTATGTCCCAAAGGGCGTCAGTATCGAATTTCCACTTCAGGCATACTTTAGGATCAATGCTGAAAGCATGGGGCAATTTGAACGAACGCTGATTATCGTTGATGAGGGTGCGCAGGTTCACTATGTCGAAGGTTGCACGGCGCCCATGTATTCAACCGAAAGCCTCCATTCAGCCGTGGTCGAGGTCGTGGTGAAAAAACATGGTCGCTGCCGCTACACAACCATCCAAAATTGGGCCAATAATATTTACAACCTCGTCACGAAAAGAGCCATGGCATACGAGGGAGCGCTCATGGAGTGGATAGACGGGAATCTCGGTAGCCAACTGACCATGAAATATCCCGCTGTTTATCTCATGGAGCCGGAGGCTCGTGGAGAAATTCTTTCAATTGCATTTGCGTCGTCTGGTCAGCACCAAGATGCCGGAGCCAAAATCGTACACGCTGCTCCTCGTACAAGCGGGCGAATCGTCTCAAAGAGTATTTCGAAAAATGGTGGCCGATCCAGCTATCGTGGGCTTGTAAAAGTGGAATCTGGAGCAACCAAAAGCAAGTCAAGTGTTGTATGTGATGCCCTGATTCTTGATGATAAAAGTAGAAGTGACACGTATCCATACATTGAAATTGAAGAACAGGATGTGTCGATTGGACATGAAGCCAGCGTTTCAAAGATTGGCGAGGAACAACTTTTCTATCTCATGAGTCGTGGTCTTTCGGAATCAGAGGCCAGCACGATGATCGTAGGCGGTTTTGTTGAGCCCTTGGTAAAAGAATTGCCTATGGAATATGCGGTTGAAATGAACAAGTTGATTCAGTTGCAGATGGAGGGGTCGGTCGGCTAATCATCCGGCTGCATACACGGGAAATGACAAGTTCTAGCCCAGCCATTCCAACAACTCAAACACTCCAGTTTGATGCTGATTCGCTTGAGCAACTCATTGCTGCATGCCCTCTGCCTGACTGGGTAGCAGAGAAGCGTCGAAAGGCACTCACCGCAGCAGCCGGACTCGGCTTACCTGACCGACGAAGTGAGAACTGGATGCGCACGGACCTTCGACTGTTCAAGCCAGCACAATGGGGGCTGAGCACATCCGACGCGAAAGAACAGCCAGTTGATGGCCTCTTGTTAGACGCAATTAGAAAGTCGTCGCACGGCAGTCTAGCGGGTCGGCTTGTTTCGATAGACGGCCATGTACGCCGTGAAGAATTAGATTCAAAAATCCGAAGTAACGGTGTTCTTTTTGGTTCTGCCGAACAACTTCTTGCAGAACATGGTGATGTATTTGTGGATCATTGGTTCTCGACGCTTGATGCGGAAGAGGATTGGTTTGCTGCAATTCATGGAGCATTTCATCGGGCGAGTACCATTTTATACGTCCCTTCTGGCGTAAAAATTCTTGAGCCTTTTTCGGTCATGTCAGCCCTGAGCGACGGAGGCGTTGATACATCTCATGTGCTTGTCGTTCTTGGTGATGGGGCAGAGGCAACGCTTCTCACGGAAACATCTGGTGGTGGTCATAGCGGAGCATCTGGTGGTTTTCATTGTGGCGGAACCGAAATCATCGTTGGTAGGCATGCTTTGCTGAGACTTGTGAATCTGCAAAACTGGAATCGCGGGGTCTGGCACTTTGCAAAACAAAAAGCGGTTGTGCATGAGGCAGGTAAAATCCAGTGGACGCTTGGGGCTTTAGGCAGCCGTCTTTCTCAGGTTGCCCAAGACGTTGTTTTGGCTGGGAAGCATGCTGAGGCCCAGGTTAATGGAGTTATGTTTACCGAGGATCGTCAACAGCTTGTTTACAACACCCTGCAACACCACTCAGCTCCCTCGTGCAGAAGTGATCTTCTTTATAAGGGCGCCCTTCAGGATCGGTCGCGACTGGTTTGGCGAGGCATGATCAAGGTTGACAAGTCTGCACAAAAAACGGATGGCTATCAGCGAAATGACACACTCATGCTTTCTAATGAGTCTCGTTCCGATTCTATTCCGGGTCTGGAAATAGAAGCGGATGATGTTCGTTGTACTCATGGAGCTACAAGTGGTCGGGTTGACCATGAACAGATCTTTTACGCGCAGTCACGTGGCCTTACGGCTGACGAAGCAGCACGCCTCGTTGTAGCTGGTTTTTTTCAGCAAATCTTTGATCGCATTACAATCCCTCCTGTTCGGGATGCTCTCGCTCAGGCAGTTGGAAGCCGTATTCGTCGTGTTTCCTAATTAGGTCATTCATCATGAACGATTTTATTCGTGTCGCCTCAACGCAAGAGGTTCCTGACCCCGGTAAGACCCTTGTTGAGGTTGATGGTGACATGGTCGCTCTGTTTCATGTCGATGGTCATTTCTATGCAATTGATGATGTGTGCACGCATGATGGAGGCCCCCTTGCTGATGGTGAATTGCGAGAGTACACAATTGCTTGCCCCCGACACGGCGCCAAGTTTGACATTCGATCTGGTGCCGCCTTAACGATGCCAGCCGTTCGCCCCACTCGCGCCCACCATGTAAAAGTTGAGGATGAATCCGTTTGGGTCCAGCTATCCGAAGGCATTTCAACAGGAGTGTCCGAAAGTTATTCTTCAAATCCTTCTTCAGAGCCGCCGCCACAACAGCCGTCTCCGACGCCAGCGCCATCAAACGATTCCGCATCTTCTTCAGTCAGCACGAGTAGTCAACTGAGTGAAGACGTGATTCGAGAGATGCTCAAAGAGGTGAAGGACCCAGAATTATTTGTAAACATTGTAGACCTTGGATTGATCTACAGCGCTTCGCACGAGCCGGTTTCTGGTGATTCTGGAAAGCAAAAAGTCTTGATCGATATGACTATGACAAGTCCTGCTTGTCCTGCTGGCCCACAAATGATTAGTGACGCAAAACGTGTCCTTGGCAACCATCCTGATGTGGAGGAGGTGGAGGTGCGCATTGTGATGGATCCACCATGGTCACCCGACAAAATGACCGAAGACGCTCGTGATCAACTTGGAATCTTTTGAGCATCCGACCGGTCATTCCATACGTACCGAGTATTGCAATTCGACCTTCACAGAAACATTCTGTTTAATTGTATCTCTCCTCCTTTTCATATCATAAGCACTCATATGTCTTGTCTCACAGAATCTGCCGAGTGATCCGCATACCGAGCGAGAGCCCTTATGGTTCGACTTCTCCTCTACGAGTGGTGCTGTTCTGGCGGCCTTCCTGAACCCCAGATGAATAATTCGCACACAGCATTCATAAAAGAAGGCCGAATGATGCTCGAAGCATTAGCAGTTGATGCAGCTCGAGACAAAACGATTGCGGTCACCGTGCTTGTTGGATCTGGTCAATTCATCTCGCTACCAATGCACATAACGATCGAAAAGGTGCCGTCCCGCAAGGACATAGAATTTCTCATTCATCAATCACAGCAAGCAGACTATACCATTATTGTGGCGCCGGAAACCGACGGCATTCTCACAAATTATGTAACGCACGTGCGAGAACGAAGTAGTACGGTTATCGCACCTGGTGAAGAGTTTCTTCGACTCGCCTCAGACAAACAACAGACCGTAAATGCACTTGCTGCATTCGGTGTACCTGTTCCGGCAGGCCGCATTCTTGATGGAGGAGAAGTGATTCCCGAGCATTTTTACTTTCCTGCCATCTGTAAATCGAGAGCCAGTGCCGGTTGCGACACTCTCTCGATCCTGCACAACGATAAACGTGCATTCATTTTTCAAGCACCTGTCCGATTGGAACGCTACCATTCTGGCGTGCCCGTAGGCGTCTCCTGTTTGTGTGGGAATCATTTAGAAATACTCCCACCAATGCTGCAACACTTTTCGAATGATCCGTCCCCCCGCTATGTGCGTAGTGAACCTCTCAAAAACTGTTATCTTGTGTCTCGAGCTCAATCGCTTGCTCGACGGTCCATAATCGCGCTCGAAAAAGCGAGCTCTGACTTTGCGTCAGGCTGGATAGGAGTCGATATGATACTTGGCACTCGTACGGATGGTTCTGATGATCGTGTATTAGAAGTAAACCCCCGCCTCACGTCGTCTTTTGTCGAGCATTCACGCAACACAGAAAAAAGCCTCGTCCGGTCAATGATCGATTCCACTATTTCCTCTCGTGAAGCCACCACTGCAACCTGCCACTGATCTTATCGCACTCGACATCGGCGGTGCTAACATTAAGGCCGCTGATGGACGAGGCTGGACTGATGTCTCTCCTTTTCCAATGTGGCTCAAGTGGGAGCTTCTTCGCTCAAAAATCACCTCATTTCTTTCGCATAGACCGAAAAAGGTTGTAGCCACTATGACGGGCGAAATAGCTGATTGTTTTCCTTCCAGAAAGTCTGGCGTGACACATATTGTAAATTCACTGTGTGCTGCAGCCGGCGACGCATCGGTCGGCATCTATACCACAGAAGGCGATTTGCTTTCACCGCAACAAGCCATTGACAACTATCATACGGCTGCTGCATCTAATTGGCATGCTGTCGCACGTCTGGCAGCATCTCTCACATCCACAGAAGATGCCGTACTCCTTGATATTGGTTCGACAACCGTCGACATTATTCCAATTCGCAATGGGCAACCACAACCACTCGCCTTTGATGACGCCAGTCGGCTCACCACCGGAGAACTTGTCTACACAGGCATCGAACGAACGCCTGTTTCAGCAATTCTCAATGAGATTCTTCACGGAAACGTTTCCCGGCCAGTTTCGAGTGAACTCTTTGCTCGGTCACAAGATGCCTGGATACTTCTGAAAGAATTGCCTGAACAACATTCATCAACAGATACAGCTGATGGAAAGCCTGCAACACTTTCAGCGGCACGCATACGCCTTGCTCGAAGCATGCTTCTCGATTCTGAACTTTTTTCCATGCATGATGCACGCTTTGCGGCTGAACAGATTGCTACAGCCCAAGGAACATCAATCACGGCAGCTTTACAAAAAGTCATGCTGAGGTCGAAACTGAAACCACGCATCTTTGTTGTGTCTGGGCATGGAAAACAACTCTCGCAACAAGTCATACATGACTTATCAATGGATGTCTCTACCATCTACCTTCAGGATTTCTTTTCGAGTGCCATCTCTCGATCGGCTCCATCGCATGCACTTGCCTTGATTGCGCGAGGGCTTCTTGCATGAATATGAAATGGTCGCATGGATGGATTCGTCAATCACAACAAAAAAACGATACCAATACTCCCATCATAAAAATTGGTGGCAGCCTTCTGTTATGGCCACACTGGCCAATATTCCTCAGCACGTTGATCGAGGATTTTGATGGAGCACCAATAGTGATCATTGGGGGTGGCGCAATTGTCAATGGCTTACGCCAGATCGATAGAGCAGCCCCTCAGTCACAAGAGATGATGCATAACACAGCACTCGACTGCATGCATGTCATGGCCAGACTTATCTCAGATGTCCTCGATATACCACTTTCAAACAACCCAGTTGTTGAAACATCACCATGTATTTTAGATGTTCCTCGAT
>CAXFJI010000116.1:0-7576 GCA_964003275.1 uncultured Planctomycetaceae bacterium | reverse complement strand
TGCCGATGAAAATATTTCCTCACTTGAGATCGATTCACCTGCTCTCGATGACTTCAGCAACAGTGATAAGGATAAATCGGCAGGGTCTCTTGTTCTTGGTGACGAAGATGAGCTTGCGCCTGGCTCGAACATTTCAGATAATGCTGTTGGCTCGGCGCTCTCCGATGTTCTGGATAGTGGTGTCCTGATCGAAGAAAAAGAAGTAGAACTTGAGGGGGTTCAAGCGTGGGATGAAGTAGACCTTGGAATTGAAGATGAACTCGAACCAGAGCAAGAGGATCCACTTGAAGAACCTCTTGATTTCGGGGATGACCTACAGACAGAACTTCGTGCGGACATAGCAGATGACCTGCCTGATTCAGAGGACGCCGCTACTGATGAAGATTTTGACCTCGGAGCCGGCGATGATGGAAGTTCTGTTGATTTAGATGGAGATGCTTCAGCGTCTTTTGACCTTCCAGCAGGATCTGGAGAATCGAGTTTTGAATTTGCAGATGGCATGTCAGGCACCCTCGATGTACCGGCAAATGCATCCCTCCGCTTTAGCACGTGGCAGATTTGCGGACTTGTTTGTTGCTCACTTATTCTGCTGACAGGAGGGCTGCTGACATTCGATTTGGTTCGGACAATAGGAAGTCCGCAGGATACCGTTCTCTCAAATCCTCTTCTCAATTCGCTCGCAGACACATTCGGCTGGCGATAATTGTAAAAATTCGACTTTTTTCGAGTTTTATAGACTTCGCGTGTCGTGCGCTATACTTAATGCGTTATGAGAAATAATTCTTCAGCGAACTGCACTGTGAGACCTTTTTTTTGCAGGTTTTTTTGTATGCCATCATCCCACAGCCTTGTCTCTTACCTAATTCTCGTCTTTGTCACAATTACTGGATGCGACAATAAAACAGCAATGCTCAAAAGTGACATTCGAACCTACCGCATTCCTCATACCGAGAGAAACAAACCGAGCACGGAATCGCGCATAAGTGACATGCAACCAGCGGGAGGCTCTCCGTCAATCGAATATGACGTTCCGGATGGGTGGACAGATAAAGGACAAAGTGGCATTCGACTCACGACGCTGCTTATTGAAAGCGAAGACTCCCAACAGGAGATCTCAGTCACTTCATTCGGCGGCACCCTTTCGAATAATGTTTCTCGATGGGTGAATCAACTTCGCCCCTCAGCAAATACTGAGGAAACTGACGCATTGACGAAAAAAGCCATTGATGATGCAGAAGTCGTTGATGTGGGCAACTCGAAAGCAACCATTGTTTTTCTTCTCGATGAGAAAGCTGATACAACTGGTGACGGAACTGCGATTCTTGGTGCCATTATTCCAACTGACGATACGTCTTCAATCTTCGTAAAACTCAAGAGCCCAGTAGACATTGCTCGAAAAGAACAAAAAAAATTCCTTGAATTTGTTTCTTCTCTTCGATGGAAATAATTTTTCCCCTCTCATAACGGTATTGTTTCAATGGCTACAGCCACTCTTTCATCACAACAACTCTCTTCTGTAACTCACTCTGGTCCTGGAACCAGAGAGAAGAGTCTTGCTCGACATCTCATGATGTTAGCCGGATCACTCAAGATCACAGTTGTCATGTTTCTGGCCGCAACATTTCTTCTGTTTATTGGCACGCTCGCTCAGGATGAAAAGAATCTTCCGGAAGTGAAAGCGGAATATTTCAATAGCTGGATTGCGAAGGTCCCGTTCTCTGACTTCTTTCCTGTAACTGTATTTGGTGAGTCATCGCTTTCTGGATGGTTTCCATTTCCAGGTGGTGCAACAATTGGATTGGTCCTGCTTATCAACCTGATTGCAGCCAAAATGACTCGTTTCCACGTTGCTGCTCATGGAAAGCGTCTTTGGACTGGAATTCTTATTTCTCTTCTGGGGGCAGCCCTCGCTCTCGCTGTCATTCTCTTCGGCCATCAAAGTAATGGCCTGCAAGGACAACCTCCAATCGACTATCAGACGGTGTGGAGGATGATTCAATTGGGGGGCTTTCTTGGAGGCTGTGGGCTGGTGTGGGGAGCGTCTCGTAGCAAACAACGCATGACTCGCTTTATTTTAGCTGGGACTGCTGCCGTAACACTCACCGTAACGGCCATGACCGTATTTGGTGGTGACGCATGGCGAATGAACGACCCTGGACTACGCATTATGTGGCAACTGATTCAGTCCAGCGCTGCATCGCTCGTGCTCTTAGCGGGGCTTGTCCTTGTCTTTGGTCCACGAGGCGGGAATGTTCTCATTCATATTGCCGTTGGTGTTCTCATGCTTGGTCAGTTCGTATTTGGTGATCGTCAAATCGAAGAGCGAATGAATTTGATTGAAGGGCAAACGACTAACATGGCTGTTCGGACGGATGAGACAGAACTCGCTCTCATTGACCGAAGTGATCCGGATGAAGATGCGGTCACAGCCATATCAACTCGCCTCCTCAAAGCACGAACAAAGGGTGAACCGGTAACGGTTGACAATCTGCCGTTTGATATTGAGGTGCTGGAATACTTTCCTAATTCATCTGTTGTCCGAGTGGGCCCAGTAGCCCCAAATCTTGCAACAACGGGTTTAGGGACTCAGTGGCTTGCCACCAAGAAACCGCCAGAGGGCGGAGCCTCGGACAGGACAAATATTGCTTCGGCATATGTACAAATCAGAGAACGCTCAACGGGTGACAATCTTGGCACCTATCTTGTCAGTCAGTTTCTGAATGACCAATCTCAAATTTTTATGGGAAACGGAGGAGATGAGTTCGATACGGTCGACGTTGATGGTACTCCCTGGCAATTTCAATTGCGGTTCCGTCGAGAATACAAGCCGTACAACGTCACACTCAACGATGTTCGGAAACTCGACTACGCAGCCAGCGATACTCCGCGAGATTATTCGTCCTACATTACATTCAGGGATACAGCCACCTCGTCGGAACAAAAAGGGCGAATCTGGATGAATAATCCAGTTCGATATCGTGGAGAAACCTTTTATCAATCGAATTATTCTCAGGTTGATCTCGGTGGTGGCCAGATTGGTGAAATGACCGGTCTTCAGGTGGTCGAAAATGCAGGATGGTTGATTCCCTATGTCGCGTGTGTTCTTGCCTTTTGGGGCATGCTTGTTCATTTCGGCGGAACATTTGTTCGTTTTGCCGGAAGGCATGAACGGGAATCATCAAACAACACAAAGACAACTCCTTCAACTGAAACACATAACGCGAAGAATTCTCAAAAATCTGAATTGAAGCACACGTTTCTGATTCCAGCTTTAGCTTTTGGCTTTGTAGCACTTTGCGTTTTGCCTTTGGCTCGAACTGGTGGCAACACTCCCGACGGCTCATCCGATTGGACACGTGCTGGAACACTTCCTGTCATGCATGAAGGTCGCATTAAGCCCTTTGATAGTGTTGCTCGCACGACAGCGCAACTGCTGAGCAATCGAACCAGTGTTCTGATGCCAGACACTCTTCCAGTACGTGGACCCAGTGGCAGGATCTCAGCAACGCAATGGCTGTTTGGTCACATGGCTGGCGCAGATTGGGCTGATTATGCACCGATTTTTCGAATTGATGCTCTTGAGGTACTTGATCTGTTTGATCTCACTCGACGCAAAGGGCATCGCTATTCTGCAAAAGAACTGGAAAAGGGAAGGGACGCACTACGAACACAGATTGAAGCAGCGCGAAAAGTACCACCTGAGCAACGATCATTCGTTCAGAAAAAATATGGTGAAATTAACCAGAAACTGATGGCATACGATCTCATTCGCTTTGCCTCTGAAATTCCTCCGATGCCACAACCAACAGGTGACGGAGACGAGGCACGGCAGGCAATGATTGAACAAATCGGTCGGATGATGCGTGGTTCTCAAATGATCACGGCGGAGCATCCACCAGCAGTTATCCCTCCCGTCAATCCTTCAGGTGCCTCTGCTTCTGATGGCCCTGATTCAAAATGGCAGGCCGTGTACCCAGCTGTTGTAACAGCCATTATTGGTCGCCTATTTGATGGCCAAGAAGGCATGCCTGCCTATCGACTCAACCCAGCAATTCTTCCTTTTACTGAGCTTTTGAGTGTAGTCGATGGAACACCGTCTCAATTCAATAGTGCTCTCACCGAGTATCAAACTGCCATCTCAGGCATTGGCGATGTGCGTCAATCTTCATCAAAAGTTGCCTATGAGGCATGGCTCAATGCATTTAATCCAACGTTTATCGCGCAGTGGCTTTATATTCTGGCGACAGTGCTTTGCTTTATCAGTTTTCTCGCGTGGCATAAACCACTAAACCGATTTATCTCCTGGATGCTCATCGGTGTTTTTCTTCTCCACACTTTTGCGATTATTTCTCGGATCTATCTGACTGAGAGGCCTCCAGTTATCAACCTCCATTCGTCAGCCGTGTTTATTGGGTGGGCATGCGTCATTGCCGGCCTTGCACTGGAGTATCTGGAGCGTTTTGGTATTGGCAATCTTGTCGCAGCAGCAAGTGGGGGACTGACGCTCATGGTGGCATATGGCCTCGATAAGGGAGATACCATGCACGTTCTCCAGGCAGTACTGGACACGCAATTCTGGCTCTCAACGCATGTCATTACCGTGACTCTTGGCTATGGTGCTACGTTTCTTGCGGGCATGCTTGGCACGTGCGCGATTATTCATCGCCTGTTGTGTGGGCTCTCAAAAACAACCTCTCGTGATACCCTGCAACAACAGCGTTCTACACAAGAACGTTTCTATCGCATGACCTACGGCGTTGTGTGCTTTGCACTTTTCTTCAGTTTTATTGGAACCGTCCTTGGTGGCCTTTGGGCCGATGATAGTTGGGGACGATTCTGGGGGTGGGATCCCAAAGAAAATGGTGCACTGATGATCGTTCTCTGGAATGCTGCAATCCTCCATGCACGATGGGATCGCTGGATTGGCCAAAGAGGTTTTGCTCTTTTTGCCATTGGCGGCAACATTGTGACTGCCTGGAGTTGGTTTGGCACGAACCAACTTGGCATTGGACTGCACAGTTATGGCTTTACAAGCGGTGTACTCATGCTCCTTGCAGGCTATGTTCTCAGCCAGCTTGTCCTGATTCTTGTCGGTGCATTCTTCACAAGACGCACACTTCCATCAGCAACCTGATGGGGTCTTTCGGTTACATTCCTATTGAAAGTTGATGCCACTCGCCGTGCTGATAACGCATTTCAGTCATGCCTTGGACTCCGAGATCAACGCGTAATGCTCCAGAATCTCCCGTCTTGAGGACAATAGTCCGCTTTCCATCACGTCGAGCATGCGCATACGCCTCTGCCACGTCAGGCCAACGTGAGCCACCCAAACCACTTGCGATTACCAGATCAGGACGAGTTGCAACAGCTATATCTGGAGGCAAGCTTGTGTAACTTCCATGATGGGGAGCAATGAGTATGTCACACTCTTTTGGATCCGTTGCCACAAATTCTCTCAAAGCACTTCCTTCAATATCTCCAGTAAGCAAGACACTCCGCCCAAAGGCCTCTACTGACGCGACAACACTCGATTCATTATCTGAAACGACTCGTCCCCGTAAGATGCCCGAAGCTCGCTGGGGATGGAGTACTCGTACGACAAATGATTCTCCAAGCACAATGGAATCTCCAGCTGCAACTGTTCGAACAGGGATTCGAGACTGATGCGCAAGCATTAATAGCTCATGAACAGCCGCATTGTCTCGATGGAGAAAATGATCAGAAACAATGAGTTCACCTATCAAGAAACGTTCAATGAGATCCGGGAGAGCATTAAAGTGGTCTGCATCAGCATGTGAAACCACAAGTTTGTCAATACGCCTGATCCCCTCGTCCCAAAGAATTCCTGACATCGCCCGACTCGCTGCCTGAGGTGCACCAAGCCGACCTGCGTCATACACAAGACATTGCCCCCTTGGACCTCGTACAACAATACCGCAGCCGTGCCCCAGCGAAGTAACAAGGACTCGCATTCCTGTGGGGTGGGAGTTCAGCCAAGAGCTGAACGCGGTACTCCCTACACCCAGCAGAACCCAGCTCCCAAGCACAAAAAGCCATACTTGAAATTGTCTTCTTTTCTCCGGAATAACAAGCCACCACGTAACAGCTATGCAAATATACCAACCACACACCCACCATCGTTGCGGCCCTGCCACCCAAAAATAAGCACCTGGCACATCTGCTGCGATCTCAACCAATGTCGTGAGCCCCTCTAGCGTTTGATTACACGCCCAACCAAAAACACATGCCAAGATTTGCGAGAACCAAGCTGTAGCAAGGCATAGCAACCCCCACGACATCGACAATGCAACTATTGGAGTCACCAAGACATTTATAAATGCTGCCACCGGAGTGAAAAGATTAAAATGTGCAGCGACAAGTGGTGCTGTCACAACCCAAACAGCGAATGCAGCAAAAAAAAACTGTTGTATTTCCAAAACAGTCACTCGTAGCATTTTCTCACCAGATGAGCGACTTCTCTCGATCAGCCTTTCGATAGGATCATCGATATAACGTGAAATGTGACAAAAACTCGATGTACTCATGAGGACGGCTGTCGCCAAGAATGACAGTTGTGTTCCAACACTAAAGAGTTCCGTGGGCTTCCACACAAGAATTCCTATGGCTGCAACGGCCAATGCGTTTATTCCGTCTGAACGACGTCTCATACAGGATGCGAGACAGGCACACCAAATAACAACAGTCGCTCGAAGAACAGGAATTCTGATCCCCACAATCAAGATGTAAAAACCAGTTATAACAATGATCAGAAAGATGACCCATGCATGCCGAACAGGAAAGACACGCATAAGACGACCAACGGCATAGGCGAGAATGCTGATGTGTAAACCAGAAATACAAAGAACATGGATTGTGCCTGTAGCCGCAAAGACCTGCGTATCATCACGACTCAAGGCCGATCTTTTTCCAAGTAATATCGCTGAGGCGAGTTTTGCCTGACGAGAGCCAATGTACGTGTTCAATACTGAATGAAAATAAGAGCGAAGATTTTCTACACTTGCATAAGAATTTAGACGCGCCCTAATAACAGAGACACTTCCTGCATGGGTCCGGATGATGGACAGACAACGTCTACTTCGTGCAATTTTTTCATAATGAATATCTCTAGGATTGTGTATTGATCGAGGGCGACTTCCTCTACCAAAAACACGAACATAATCACCTTGAGCGATGATGCCACGAGGCCCGTCGATGTACATGACTGCACTTCCACTGGCATGAATCCACATTGATTTATGTCGCACGTACTGAATATCAACAATACACATCGTTGTCAGCGATACGGATGATTCAGCACGACGCACGGACGGTGGGGTTGAGGACAATATTTGCGGTGGATTGACAACAATACCCCTCAAAGCAACAGGACGAGGACGTGTTGAAAGGGCCCACGCAAGATCATTCTCTGGAAAGACTTTCCAGTGAGCTGTCGACCAACCAGCCATCGCACAAGCCGCTGCTATCAAAATCACGATCCATGCCAAGCGAAATTGCTGCCGCTCAATAAGCAAACACCAAACCCCGAGGGCAAACGAGGCCATGCACCAGTACAGAA
>CAXFJI010000115.1:0-7608 GCA_964003275.1 uncultured Planctomycetaceae bacterium | reverse complement strand
GCTGCCACTGCAGGCTCTGGTCACGCCCAAGAAGGGGAATTGACTGAATGGTTTCTTCTGATCCTTGCTGCTAGGAATGAATTTTCAAAATTCCATCCGCAGGCCAAGCCAATGCGATGGCATAAATGACGTCATCTTTTTGGGTGAAACGAATATCCTGGGGAGTAAAGTCCTTCCGCCAGTCCCATTGTTCTTTTTCTTCTCCCTTATTGTTACGCTTCAAACCGCGTGTCACCGTTGGACCTTCGGCATGAACCCTCCACGGTCGAGTGCTGTAGATCGCTTCTCCATTCGCCCGCATCCATGCACCCATGTTCTGCATGATTTCTCGCTCTTCACGAGGAATAGAACCATCGCCCTTCGGCGTCAGGGATAAAAGAAACACGCCACCTCGACTGACGACATCAACCAGACTTCGAATATGGTAGTCAGCCTTATCCTTATATCGCTTGTTGTTGACATAACTCCATGGATACGCGATCGCTCGATCAATGAGAAACCATGGCCCTACATCTGTTGGCATGTCCCTCCCATTTTCATAGCCTTTCAAGCCAAAGTCCGTTGGAAAATTGAATTCTCCTCCATGTTTGTTACAGACGGTCACCTGCTGGCCATGGGCACTCGCCTGATTCAAGTATCTGGCGATGACATCGAGCACATATGATTCAGGAGGATGCTCTCCTCGCATGGCCGTACGAAGTCCATCAAACCAAATCATATCGGGCTTATACGTGTCGATGACTTCTGTAATCTTTGCCCTCCATTCATCTGAAAATTCCTTGGCAGTCCCTGTCCACTGATTCCAGTACAAATCCTTATACTGCGGGTCAAAAACATCCCATGTTTTTCTCATCGTGTCGGTAATATCTGTTTCTTTCATGCCGCCTGTGCAGTATCCAAAACTTCTGCCATGGTGGAATGTTGCCAGGAGTTTCATGTCCTTATAGCGACGAACGGCTGCGGCAATTTCACCATAAATATCTCGCTTCGGCCCCATCGCTGCAGCATTCCAACGACTGACCTTGCTCTCCCACAAGAGAAAACCGTCATGGTGAACAACACAGATCCCACCAAACTTTGCACCCGCCTCATGCATAAGACCAACCCAATCATCAGCGTTGAATTCTTTGGCCGTAAATTGTGGAATGAAATCCTTATATCCAAATAACTCCAATGGGCCGTACTTTTGGGTGTGGTAGGAATACACTCCTTTCGCATCGTTCCGTGATCCCTCATAGAGATTACGGATATAGTCTGGCCCACCATGTGCAGGGACAGAATAAATCCCCCAATGTGTATAGACACCAAACTTCGCATCCTTGACCCATTCAGGGAGCGCATGTGTCGAGAGCGATTCCCACGTCGGGGCAAAAGCATCATTTCCCAAAACAGATCTGCCAGGGATCCCCAAAAGCATCAGGAGAAACAGAATGAATTGAATGCGTTGCGGCATAGATAGCATGTTCTTTCTTAAGGTGGGATTCTCGAAAGCAGGGGCCTCATCTCCGATGAGTTCTCCTAGTCCTTACCGTCTGTGAACTCGGCAAATGTACCAGGAACATCTGAAACCGCTTTGGAAAGTAGTTGTCTCAGTTGCTGAACTCGATCATGTTGGCCTGGATCTGCAAATAGATTGTGTCTTTCAAATGGATCACTGTTGATATCGTACAGTTGATCTGATTCATAGTAATGTGGATAAAAATCCTTTGCAGGCCCCTCAGAACCACGACCACCAGGTCGATCTGCCAGGTGCGTGTATGGCAAAGGAGGATTGGGATCGAGCGTGGATGGCAAGCGAAAGGCGAGATACTTCCATCCATCTTTCAAGACTGCTCTGGTTGCACCGATTTCAAAAAAAAGATGGTCATGTATCTCTTCAGAATGACCGTTCAGCACCGACACAAAACTCTTCCCGTCAACATGATGTTGCTTGTCTTTTGGAACTCGGCATAGCTCCATAATGGTTGGAGCAAAATCGATATTTGAAATATTAATGCCCGACGTCTTTCCCTCCTGAACATATTTCGGCGACCACACAAGACTCACCGATCGAATCCCTCCCTGATAGAGTGAGCCCTTTCCACTTTCAACTCCGTGGTCATCAAAGAGAAACACGATTGTGTTGTGAAGCACACCAAGTGATGCCAACTTTTCAAGAACTGCCCCTATTCCATCATCAAGCCAGAGCACATCGCTGGCTGTCGGTTGCCCAGAAAGCCCTGCTTCCTGAACACGCTTCGGGATGGTGGATCGTGCCGGCTGAACATGGAGTGGCTTCTCGAGAAGTCCAGCAGGTGTTGCCAAGGGGTCTCCCGTATATTTTTTGTAACGTGGACCGGGGCCATGATTCAGTGTTGTCGCCATATACAGAAAAAAGGGTGCCGCCTTCTCTTGACGATGCCATTGATCCAGAAAGGTTATGGCCCCACTTGTAATCCAATCCATGTTATGAAATTCGAGTGCTTTGCACGTGTGTCCCGGCAGGTTGCCTTGATACAGACTGGCAGCAAAGTCAAATCCACAACCTTTGAACGCTTCAATGAGTTTCTGCTGCTTGCGGTGATAGAAGTCAGCCACAACCGGATCCGTTGGATCGGCGTTATCCGGAGGATTCCCATTCCGAGAGACTCCCTTCACCTCAATAACGTGATTCTTTCCGACAGCTCCAGTGAAATATCCAACATTGTTGAGCGTCCGGGCAAGATTTGGGGTGTCCTGATCGATGTGACAGTTCCAGGTGATGTTGACCTGCCCCCGTGACTGCACCGTGTTTTGAAAACTAGAAGACGAACTGGCATACCGACCTGTAAGAACCGTATACCGTGACGGAGTACAGACTGGACTTGTGACATATTGATTTGGAAAGACGATGCCTTCCGCAGCAAGTCGATCAAGCGTGGGGCTGACATTTCGTGGCCTCCCCTGCTCATCACGACCCTCTGGAAGAAAATTGAATTCACGCCTCTCCTGGTCATCTGTAATGATAAAAAGAATATTTGGTCGTCCATCAGCACCTTCCTTCCCGAAACACTGAGCGCTGATGCTCAACAGACAAAAAAGCATGAGCACTCGGAGTGACAACTGACCATACGGATAACGAGTCATCCACATGAGGTGACCATGATTCTTTTCACAAAGAGAGACGAGGGGATGCTGCATAATGATTACGAACGGTTTTTCCTTTTCCGCTGCTCTTTCTTAAAGAAGGACGAGAGATCAAATTCCTCTTTCTGAGGTTCACCGGGAGTGCTTCTTCCCGTCTTGAGGTACTCCTGCATCAAATCTGTGAGCTGTGTTGCAATCACGGGGTTCGCCTGAAGGCAATCCGTTGTCTCACCTATGTCACTCTCAAGATTATAAAGTTCGCGTTGTCCACTACGATGAAAAATGAGTTTCCATGGACCACGGCGAATGGCAAGTCCTCCCGGCGCTTGATGGATAGTTGCTTTCCGCAAAAACTCATCAGGTTGTGAAAGCAATGCAGGCAGCATGCTGACGCTGTCCTCCGCAGCATGTGCTGGTATTTCTGCACCAAGGATATCCGCACATGTCGCAAAAAGATCATTGAGACAGATTGTTTTTGCGTTGACAGAGTGACCCTCTATTTTCCCGGGCCAACGAGCAACAAATGGCTCGCGATGCCCCCCCTCATAGATACTGCTCTTTGATTCCCGAAGCGGTGGATAGGGACGCTTTGCGGCACCGTTATCACCCGTGGCGATAACAAGTGTGTTGTTTGCCAGTCCCGTGGCATCCAGTGTTTCAAGGATCTGGCCTAACATCGCATCACCTTGAAACACCCAGTCACCATACCGGCTCTCTTCCCCCGACACACCACCTTGTCCGATGAACTCCGGAGCCGGAGCAACTGGCGTGTGAGGTGGACACATTGGAACATAGAGAAAAAATGGAACCTGCTCTTTTGATCGCTGCTCAAGATAGGCGACAGCCTGCTTTATCATGAGCGGCTGATTTTCAACGGCCTCCACATGCGCCACGACACGGTCCTGCTCAATAATCGAGCCAATATTTCGTGCATGTGTAAATCCGAAAAAGTAATCAAAGCCAATGGCGTTAGGCCCATCTGTAAGCTGTGCTCCAATGGGAAGGTTGTCTTCAGTGCCAGGCTTTCCATCGACCCAATTCATTCCAAGATGCCATTTTCCAATGCATGCCGTGTGGTACCCATGCTGTTTAAGGAATGATGCAACGGTAGGCCGCTGGCGTGGAATAATTGGCGGAGAATACGTCTTCAACACTCCAAATTGACCAATGCGACATGGATAGCGCCCCGTCAGAAGACCATAGCGTGTGGGCGTGCAATTCGCCGCGGCAGAATGCGCATCAGTAAACCTCATGCCCTCCTCAGCGAGACGATCAATATTGGGTGTTCTGAACATGCTTTCGGCCCGATAGCTCGTCGGTTGACCAAAACCCATGTCGTCAAAGAGCACAACAACAATATTTGGTGTGCCAAGGCCGTCATTGGCAAACGTATGACTCACAGCCATCATGAACAAAAGAGTGATCATCAGGACATATCTATCCATCTCAACAAAGCCTCTGTTTCTAAAATGGCACAGGCCAATCGCAATGACTGGACCCTTTGTAAAAAATAATGGAAGAGTACTGTATGCCGACAACCGGAACCTTGTCACCTGAGTATCTTTTTTCAGCAGGACTTCCAGAAAGGTTCCTCTTCAAAGCCGTGTTCCCACACACAACAGCACTCCTCGCATCCTCTGCATCGTAGGCCACGCCTCCCATCCATTCATCACGCCTTCAAAAACAACACCAATGTGCCATTAATGCAATGGTGCATCAGGCATGAAACAGACTCTCGTAATGTTTCGATCGAGCGTAGATACCACCACTCTCACGAAAAAATTCGGCGTCGAGGTCAAAAAAACCATTACGAATGTGCTGCCACGAAGCATGCTGCACTGGATGATACGATTGCATCTGCTCCCAACCTGCATAATTCTGCTGCCCATTGGTTTCAAGCACACCCACACGCAGGCCAGGTAACGGCTTCATCCGAGCAGCAAGATTTTTGTGCCAGTCCACCAGTATTGGATTGACCGTCAGATCAGCACAAAAGCATGGAAGCTGTCGTTCGGCTGCCGCCTCAAGAATTTTCAACGTCATACTGAGTGTCTTTGCAATGCCTTTGACGGCCACTGCGCCATATCCCATGTCAGCACGACGGTGGACATCATCAGACGTATGCGCACTTTCATCAGCAGCAATTCGCACACCGAGATCCGCGACATCTATCTCGTGATGCTCTGGAAATGGCTCTTCGACAAGAATGATCTGATCAAAGGCACCTATTTTTTCAGCATGGTCAAGAAATTGGCAGAAGGTTTCCTTTGTCTCGTACCGGCCATTGGCATCAAAGTAATATGGAATGCGACCATCGTTCGTATATTCCGTTTCTCTCGTGCCAATAGCCCTGTGAATAGCCGTCAGACGCTGTTTGTCTTGTTCCAGCATTTCCTTTTGTGAACCAGGCTGACCGATCTTGATCTTGAGAAAGAAATGACCTGCATCGACAAGACGAATAACCTCGTCAAGACTGACTCCGTATGAAATAAGGGGCACAACGGCAAGTTTTGCTTGCCGGAAAGAAATGGCAGGCTGATACGCCGAGGGAATCATCTCATCAAACTGCTCAAGACCACGCTCACGCGCATAGAGCAGCCATGCTGCATGATCCATTGGCACGAGCGCATTGAGTACAAAGGTCTTTCGTAGGTTTGGATTCTTGGTGATTGCCTGCCCATAGCGATACACTTCTGGCAGTACCTGTTCCAACCAATCGATTGGGGTCGTGAATGGGATGGATTGTCCAATTGTCAGACCATACTCCAATAGAGCAAACATGAGGCTATTTCCACCTGCTTCGGAGTGTGCATTGAAGATAGACGCGTCTGACCAGAGAACGCTTTGGGTTCCAAGACCAACGGACGTACTCCCAGATGTACTCTGCACATAGGCAAGTGACTGCCAGAGTTCGGTGAGGTACCCTCCCTTGAAGCCAAATGGCTGTCGAAGTTTTTCGCGTTCAAAGGTTGTACTCACTCGCGCTATGTGGATAGCCGGCGTGGGATGTTCCGCCTGAATCAAGCGACGGCAGCTGGCCGCTGTCATTGCCGCAAGGACTTGTCTTCGTGTAGGTGTGACCATGTGTATTCCACCTCATTTTCTCTCAATTGCCTGCGTGTGATGGTCTCAGATGAGACGTTCTCACCACCGCTGAACTCCTACAGAATAAAAAGATCTCAATGTGCAAAAAGCGCAAAATGGGCCAGAGTATTTCGCATTCCATACGATTTGGTGAGAAAAAAAGTGACTTCCGGAAAACCCGAACATGTTTTTCTGTTGAACTCCCCCCAGGAAATAAGGTATTATTGAACCACGCCTTGAGGGGAACATTTCTATGATGTTTTGATTTCCCGTTCAGCCGTGCTTTTTCATACTTTTTATTTATTTTGCTCTGAGGAGAGTTGACATGACTTCCACTTCCGTTCGCAGAACTCAACATCTGAGTCGTCATGCGTTCACCCTGGTCGAACTACTTGTGGTGATCGCCATCATCGGCGTTCTGATCGGTCTTCTTCTACCTGCTGTTCAATCAGCACGTGAAGCAGCTCGTCGGAGTGCCTGTACGAATAACATGAAACAACTTGGTATTGCCAATCACAATTTCATCGATGCCAACCAGCGATTTGTAGCACCCATTTACGAAAATGGACGAGGCAAAGGGCGAGAAGGAGGCGGACCGCTTGTGCATCTTCTCCCCTTCAATGAAAACAGCACATTATATGACGCCATCCCAGACCTGAATCCAACAACCGGTGGAACAGGTAATTCAGGGCTGCATGTTCAAGCTCAAACAAAGGCAGATGGCGTGCGAGTGCGTCAATCGTTCGTCCCAGGCCTCAGTTGTCCATCGGACGATGTTGACGGATTTGTTGATGCTGGCATGAGTGCCGCAAACCATTGCTTTGATGGGTATCGCTTTTCTGGTGGACCAATCTCCATGTCTGGAAAAGGAAATCCGAACTGCCCATGTAGCGTGAACTACAATTCCTTCCGCCCCAAACTGCCGGGTGAAAAAAACAGTCAGTACACGGCACGGTTCCATGAAGGAAAGAATCCGACCTTTGGTCAAAATGTTGCTCAGGGTCAGAGGAAGGCGAGTCCACCAGGATGCATGCATCGCAATGGAATTGCATACAACTGGAACGGAACGGGTGAGACCAAGGAGCTCGGAGTTGTTCGACTTGCGCAGTGTTCCGATGGTCTCTCCAACACGATTCTCATGGGAGAATCTCGGATGGAGTGTTCACATCAAACCCGAACGAGTTTTGCTCACGGCAGTGACTGCGAGCGACTCAGCACAATGATTCCGATTAACTACGATTCGTGTTATTACGGAACAACGAATGCGGGATCACTTGCTGCCGCCCAGGCGGCAGGACTCGATGGCTGTGCAGCAAGCCACAATTGGCGAACTGAGCGAGGCTTTAAGAGTAACCATCCTGGCGTTGTCAATGTTCTGATGGCCGATGGTGCCGTGAGAACGCTGAGTGAATCAATGGA